>CAJOQI010000118.1 GCA_905236895.1 uncultured Peptostreptococcaceae bacterium
ATGGTAGCGGCGAGTGGAGTCGAACCACCGACCTTCCGGGTATGAACCGGACGCTCTAGCCAACTAAGCTACACCGCCACACGCGCTAAATACCGCAAGGATTATGATACCAAATGGCCATATAAAAGTCAACCGCTTTTTCATTGAATTAATCTATGAATTATCCTATAATTATCCTTGTTAAAATAACAGTTCAAGGAGTTATTATGCAAGCCCCAAACCCCATTGCATTTTCTATATTTGGTTTTGATATAAGATGGTACGGCATCCTTGTGGGCCTCGGGTTTTTGCTTGGCATTTTGATTAGTTACAAGCGAGCCCCCAGGCTTGGGATTGAGCCGGACAACGTGCTGGATTTTTGTTTATTCATGATTCCCCTCTCCATTATTGGAGCCAGGGCCTACTATGTCATTTTCCAGTGGGATTATTACGCAGGAGACATCAAAAAGATTCTGGACATCCGCTCCGGTGGACTGGCCATTCACGGCGGCCTGATCGTGGGAACCATTGTTGCAATCGCTGTCTGCAAATACCATAAGATCAAGCTACTCAATTTCCTGGATTTAATGTTCCCTCAGGTTGCCCTTGGGCAGGCCATCGGTCGTTGGGGAAACTATTTTAACTCTGAGGCTCACGGCGGACCAACGGATCTTCCATGGGGAATAATGGTGGATGGTGAAAAAGTTCACCCCACTTTTCTCTATGAGTCTATTTGGTGCCTGCTGCTCTTTGTCTTCCTTCTCTATATGACAAAGAGACGTCGCTTCACCGGACAGATCTTTCTGCTTTACGCCATGCTCTATTCTCTGGAGAGATTCTTTGTTGAAGCCCTGAGAACGGACAGCCTGATGATCGGTCCATTTAAGCAGGCACAGGTACTTAGCCTTACAGTGATAATTATCTCGCTTTTAGCTTATCTTTTTCTTAGCAAGCGAGCATCCAATAACAAAAGCGAAATCAAAGGAGAATCCATTAAATGAAACTAGGAATCGTAGGTCTTCCCAATGTGGGAAAGAGTACCCTATTTAACGCTATAACAAAGGCCGGTGCTGAAGCTGCCAACTACCCTTTCTGCACCATTGAGCCAAATATCGGCGTTGTTACGGTGCCTGATAAGAGAATCGACACTTTGCATGAGGTTTATAACTCCAAGAAAACCGTTTACGCCACCATCGAATTCTGCGACATCGCCGGTCTTGTAAAAGGTGCATCAAAGGGTGAAGGCCTGGGCAATAAGTTCTTGGGACATATTAGAGAGGTTGCGGCAATAGTTCACGTTGTAAGAGGTTTTGAGAACGATAATATCGTTCATGTGTCCGGAAAGATCGATCCCCTGGATGATATAGAAACCATTAATACAGAGCTAATTTTGGCCGATATGGAGCATATTGAGAAACGCATCTCCAAAACCACCAAGAATCTTAAGGGGGATAAATCCCTGGCAAAGGAACTGGCTTTGCTTGAAAAGGTAAACGCTCACCTTGGTGAAGGTAAATCCGCAAGAGCTATGGAACTGGATGAGGACGAAGCGGAAATGGTTAAGTCCTTTGAGCTCCTCTCCTTCAAGCCCATCATCTATGTGGTAAATGTTTCCGAAGAAGATGCCGCTGACGACGGCTCAAACGAGATGGTTAAGAAGGTCCGTGAATTTGCTGCTACAGAAGGTGCAGAAGTGGTAGTTATCTGTGCTGAAATCGAGCAGGAAATCTCCGAACTGGAGCCTGACGAAAAGGCCCTATTCCTGGAAGACCTGGGAGTTACAGAATCCGGGCTGGACAAACTGGTTCACGCTTCCTACAAACTGCTGAACCTTATCTCCTTCCTTACTGCTGGTGAGGACGAATGTCGCGCCTGGACCATTACCAACGGAACAAAGGCGCCACAGGCGGCAGGAAAGATTCACACTGATTTCGAGCGCGGGTTCATTCGTGCAGAAACCATCGCCTATGACAAATTGATGGAATGCGAAGGAAAACTCTCCATAGCAAGAGAAAAAGGGTTCATCCGCTCCGAAGGAAAAGAGTATGTTGTAAAAGACGGAGACGTAATGAACTTCTTGTTTAATGTTTAATAAGGCTCCGGCGCTCTGATGCACTACGCGCAGGGTTGATGTAGCAGTCAGACTTGATTTGACGGTCGAACTTTATATAACTGTCAAATTCGTACCCCAAATGAGATTTTCACACAAGTAAAAGCCCAGGGGTATGACCCGGGCCTTTGCCTTCAGCTTGCATTTTTACATGATTGATAAATTGATTGCCACCTGGTAAAGAAAGATTTGTTTCCACATTCGCCAAGCTTTGTTGGTGAAGGATTTGCCGCTGTTCTTCATCACTATATTGCTGATGAGGTATGAGCGGTATTCGGGCGGCACGATTAGGAGTGCGTTTCTGATCCCCTCTACCCTTTCCTTTAGCACGGCGATTTCCAGCGCCTTGTCCTCCACGGGTCTATAGGAGCCGTAGGACTCTACGCTTTCTTTAACCAGGCTGCTGCTTTTGCTTTTTTCGGGGTTGCTGAGCAAAATATCCAGCCTCCCTTTCATTCTCTGATAATCCCTTACTGCCCAGATGCTTTGGTAGTAAACTGTTTCGGGCATAAGGTAGTCGACCATCTTGGTCTGTTGCCATTCTCTAGCCATTTTTTATTCCCTTTCTGCCCGGCCTATTCTCTTTTGTCACTATGGAAGAATTTTACATTATTTCAAGAAAATGTCAATGCCATTTTCCCCTTACTAAAAGGGCATTTCACGAACAAAAAAGGACAGCCAAAGCTGTCCGTTCTGGTCGGAGCGACAGGACTTGAACCTGCGGCCTCTTGACCCCCAGTCAAGCACGCTACCAAACTGCGCCACGCCCCGAGATCCCATGCGTTTTTTAACGTACAAGGTATCATAACACAAACACCATTTATTATCAACAACTACTTTTAGTGGTTATTGTGTGCAGGAGACCTGTAACTTCTGCACAGCATGAGCATGAGCATGAGCATGAGCATCTGCATCTGCACTAGCATTAATAGCGCAACACACTTTTACACCAGCTCGTTAAACTCCGTATCCATAATGGCTTCGATTTCATAGCCGGGGTATTCTTTCTTTACCTCTTCCAAAACCTCATTGAACAGCCTATGCCTATCCCCTGCATCAAAGCTAATAACCAGGTCGAACCTTATCTTGTTTAGCTCTTTGTTCATATTGAAGCCGTGGACCTGGAGAACGTTTTCGTGAGCCAAGGCAAGAGTCTCAATCCTTGCGCGAGCGGCGGCAACATCAGGGTCCTTGGTATTGAGAGAGTAAACGCCGATTGCTGTTAATACAACTCCAAACTCCTCATAAACCTTCATAGAGATATTTCTAATAAGTTCATCCAGCTCATCGGCTGAATAACTATCCGGAACCTCTATATGAATGGAACCGTTATAAGTGTCAGGCCCATAGTTATTCAATACCAAATCATAGGCTCCTTCCACATCGGGAAAGCTTGTTACCGTCTTCTTAATATTCTCCGCCAATTCCATGCTGGCAGGTTCACCCAAGAGACGGGAAACAGTTTCCCTAAGCATGCCTATACCGGCTTTGATGATTACAAGAGAGATGACAGCACCAAGCCACGCCTCAAGAGAAAGGCCGGTGTACATAAATACCAAAGCCGCAACTAGGGTTGCCGAAGAAATTAAAGCGTCCATCTTGGCATCTTCACCGGAATTAATCAAAGAGTCGGAATTAACCCTTTCTCCCACCTTCTTAACATAGATTCCAAGAACTATTTTTACAACAACGGCCACTGCCACGATAACAAGAGAAACCACGGCGTAATCCGGCTTTACCGGGTTGATAATTTTTTTAACGGACTCCACCAAAGATGCAAGACCGGCGTAAAGAACTATAACCGCAACTATCATGGCGCTTAGGTATTCCGCCCTGCCGTGACCAAAGGGATGCTTCTTGTCCGGGTCCTTGCTTGCCAGCTTTGTTCCGATGATGGTAACAACGGAACTGGCGGCGTCTGTCATATTGTTCACCCCGTCCATGATGATTGCGATGGAATTAGAAAAGAAGCCTACGGCAGCCTTGAACCCCGCCAGCAAAACATTGGCTAAAATGCCGATGATACTGGTTCTTACTATGGTTTTACTTCTGCTATTGGCTTCTCTTACTATACTCATATTTCACCTTGTATTGCTTAAGTCCATGATACAACTTGATTCGGGCCTATGCAATACGAGGCAATCCCTAATTCAATTTCTTGTAGATATGATTACCTATCATCTGCACCAGCTGAACAAAGACAATCAAAATGATGGAGCAGACGATCAGATAGTCGGTTCTGTACTGTTGATAACCAAAGCGGATGGCTATGTCGCCTATTCCGCCGCCTCCCACGGTTCCTGCCATGGCGGAGTATCCAACAAGAGAGATGATTAAGAGGATAACTCCGTTAAGCATCCTTGGGATGGATTCCTTTACATATACCCTCATAAGGATTTGGAAATTGGAGGCCCCAAAGGATCTGGCCGCCTCGATTACTCCCTGGTTGGTTTCCCTCAGGCTGGTCTCAAAGACTCTGGCTATAAAGGGAATGGCTGAAATAGTTAAGGGCACGATTGAGGCCGTGGTTCCGATGGCCTTCCCTACCACCATTCTGGTAAATGGGATTACCAAAACCAATAGAATGATAAACGGAAAGCTTCTAAACACGTTAACTATGAAGCTTAATGTCTCGTAGATAACCGGCTTCGGTTTAAGCCCGTCGGGGGCGGTTAAGGTAAGAACCACCGCAGGAATGAATCCGATTATGACAGAGAAGACGGTTGACCAAAAAACCATATAAAGGGTTTCTCCCATGGCCTTCATTATTATTCCTGTCATTCCATCACCTCCCAAAGCACGTCGTTTCTTTTGAGAAAATCGAAAACTCTTTCCTTGTCCTCATCCTTAATATTTAGCACCAGACTTCCGTAAACATTATCCCTAAAGTCTTCAAGCTTGGCCCAGACTATGCTGAAGTCCGTGTCCAGCTCCCTTGCCATCATGGTAACCAAAGGATCCCCGGAGCCTTCGTCCGTAAAGAAGAGTTGGATATTGACTCCCGTCTCCGGAAGCAGAGTGCTGCCTTCACGCAGAAAGGCTTTGATCTCATCCTTCTCCGGCTTAACGAACATTTCCTCAGGCTTGCCTTCTGCCAGCACCTTGCCGTCGCTTAAGAAAGCCACCTTACGGCAAATCTGCTTAACGACCTCCATCTGGTGGGTTACCACGATAATGGTAATCCCCAGCTCGTCGTTAATCTTCTGGAGGAGGCTTAGAATTCCCTTGGTTATTTCCGGGTCCAGAGCGCTGGTTGCTTCGTCGCAGAGCAGGAACTCCGGATCCAGCACCAAAGCTCTCGCGATGGCCACTCTTTGTTTCTGGCCGCCGGAAAGTTCCCTGGGCTTGGCATCTATCTTTTCAGACAGTCCAACCAGGTCTATAAGCTTAAGAATCTTTTCCTTGGCCTCGGGAGTATTGGTCTTCTGTCCCCAGAATTTTAGGGGCAGCGCCACATTGTCGTAGACATTCAGTCTCTCCAGGAGATTGAAGTTCTGGAAGATCATTCCCATTCTCTTTTGGAGATGGCGAAGACCTTCCTTGTCATCTACGGAGACTTTGATGCCGTCCACGGTAATCTCTCCCCCATCGTAGGGTTCAAGACCGTTGATGCATCTCAGCAAAGTGGATTTACCCGCGCCGCTTTGGCCTATTATTCCATATATATCTCCGTCCTCTATAGACAGAGAAATTCCTTTCAGGACCTCCAGGTCCTGAAAGGATTTCCTAACATCATTAAATAGTATCATTCGTTTTCGCTTTTTAGATTTATTAGTTACTTAGATTATTCTTTACTCAGGATCTACAAATGATGTGATTACAGCACCTTTATAGGTATCTTCGATATACTTTTGAACTTCTTCGGATTGGAGTGCAGCGATGAGAGCTTTGATCTTATCGGACTCTTCGTTACCCTGCTTAACAACCAGGAAGTTGGTTCTCTTGATTGTGGTTTCTGCATCGAACTCTTCTATGTCAAGTGCAGGATACTTGGAGGGAAGCTCCGCACCAAGGGCATAGTTTCCGTTGATTGTTGCAGCGTCCAGATCAGGAAGTGACAGAGGAAGGCTTGCTGCCTCAAGAGGAGTGATAACGAATCCTCTGG
>CAJOQI010000119.1 GCA_905236895.1 uncultured Peptostreptococcaceae bacterium
GCTGTCTTAACGATGGAAGCTACGATATAAGCAAGGATTAAAAGCAGTACAGCTTTTACTACAGAGCCGAGTCCACTGTTCAAGAAGGACTCAGCAGTAGAGATTAAATTGTTCATTAGGGGAACCTCCTTAATAATAAATAATTCCAGCGACCTAGGGGGAGGTCGCCAATATACATATGCCCATTAATCATAACATAATTGTCAGAAAAATGCCATAAATTACAGCAAAAAAATGAGGGTATTTCAATAAAATTGTTAAAAATTTGTTTATATTATGGAAGGTTTGTTGTATAATATTTCCGTATGATTATTAAATAAGAAAGGAAGGTTTCGGATATGAGTTCAAATGCCAAGCATTTGAGAAGCATCGACGCAGGGCACTATAAGAATACCGCAGGTTGTGAGACCGAAGTAATGCCTATTCCCGATGTGGTGAAGATTTCCATGTCTCAGCATATCGGTGCCCCATGCCAGCCATTGGTAGCAAAGGGTGACCATGTTAACGTTGGCCAGCTTATCGGCGATGTTGATGCTTTTGTAAGTGCACCTATCCACTCCAGTGTTTCTGGAACCGTAACCGGAATTGAAACTCAGAGAAATGCCATGGGAGGTCAGGACACTCTGGTTGTCATTGAAACCGACAAAGAGCAGACCTTGGACCCAAGCATCAAAGTTCCCGAGGTTCATAACCTTGAGGAATTCGTTAAGGCGGTTCGCGCCAGCGGACTTGTAGGCCTCGGTGGAGCTTCGTTCCCAACACACATCAAGTATAACCCAAAGAATATCGACGATGTTCACACTTTGATCGTTAACGGCGCAGAGTGTGAGCCATTCATTACCTCAGACCATCGCACAATGCTTGAGGATACTCAGGACATTATCGACGGTATGAAGCTGATAATGGAATATATCGGCTTGGACGAGGGTTATATCGGTATCGAGAAGAACAAGCCCGATGCCATAGCCAAATTGGATGCCATGTTCAAGGAGCAGGGGCTTACCAATATGCATACCTTTACCCTTCAGGATCGCTATCCAAAGGGTGCAGAGCGTGTATTGGTTTACGAGATAACAGGGAAGGAGATGGCAGCAGGGGTGCTTCCCGCAGACCTGGGCGTAATCCTCTCCAATGTTACATCCGTTGCCTTTGTTGGACAGTATTTCCGCACGGGAATGCCTCTCATCAGCAAGCGCATGACTGTAGACGGCGACGCTGTTACCACACCAAAGAATATAATCGCTCCAATCGGAACTCAGATTAACGATGTAATTGAGTTCTGCGGCGGATATAAGGTTGAACCAAAGAAAATATTGATGGGCGGACCTATGATGGGTAGAGCAATCTTCTCTGACGAGATGCCTATCGTAAAGAATAATAACGCCATCCTGGCCTTCTCCAAAGAGAAGACGGCAATCCCGGAAGAGACGGCTTGCATTAACTGCGGAAGATGCCATATGGCATGTCCCTTCAATCTGTTGCCTACGGCCTTTGCTGATGCATATCAGACAAGGGATGCTCAGAGACTCTCTGACCTTAAGGTAATGCAGTGCATGGAATGCGGAAGCTGCTCCTATGTTTGTCCTGCAAGGAGACCTCTCTCCTTTATGAACAAGCTGGGTAAAGGCGTAGTAAAGGAGGCGGGACTGTAATGGACAAGAAATTCTATAACAATTTAACAGTATCCTCTGCTCCTCATCTGGTCACAAGCCTGGATACTCAGAAGACGATGATGTGGGTGCTTCTGGCTCTCATTCCATCCCTTCTGGTAAGCACATATGTATTTGGCCCCAGAGTTATTCTTCTTACGGCAGTATGTATCGCATCATCCATGTTCTTCGAATGGATTTACGAAAAGCTTATGAAGAAGCCCAATACGGTTATGGATCTTTCCGCAGCCGTTACAGGTACTCTGATAGCCTTCAACGTTCCGGCAAACTTCCCGATTCTCATGGCCATCTTCGGATGCGGAGTAGCCATCATAATCGTTAAGCAACTCTACGGCGGCTTGGGAAGAAACTTTGCCAATCCGGCAATCGTTGCAAGAATCGTTCTGCTGGTTTCCTTCGCTACTCAGATGACCACATGGCCCGTAGCAAGAACCATGGTTCCCCTTATGGGTGGAGCAGACGTGGTAACGGGAGCAACACCTCTTGCTATCCTCAAGGAAACACCAATCGAGGCTCTTGGAAGCGCAAAGCTTCCTTCCATCATGGAGCTATTGCTTGGAACCGTTGGCGGATCCATGGGTGAGGTAAGTGCCTTTGCTCTTATCCTCGGTGGACTGATTCTCATGTGGAAGAAGATAATATCTCCCGCAACACCGGTTGCCTTTATTGGAACGGTATTTGTAATCGCGTTTATTTACTACGCAGCCAACGGAGTAGACAACGCTCTCTATATGGCTTGCTTCCACATTTGCGCCGGTGGCGTAATGCTGGGTGCCATATTCATGGCCACAGACTATGTAACAAGCCCAATAATGCCTCTAGGTAAGGTGATTATGGGTATTGGCTGCGGCCTGTTCACAATGATCATCAGACTTTTCGCAGGATATCCTGAAGGCGTATCCTTCTCCATTCTCCTGATGAACATCATCACCCCGCTGATCGATATGCTCTGCATCAGATTGGCATACAAAGGAGGTGCTAAGTAATGGAAGAAAAGAAAAGTAAACTTTCGATTCTAACCAATGGCTTTATTAAAGAGAATCCGGTACTGGTTCTGCTGCTGGGCTGCTGCTCCGTACTTGCCACCAGTTCCGACGGCATCAACGCCCTGGGTATGGGTGCCGCATTCTCTGCGGTAATGATTATGAGTAATATCGTTATTGCAGCCATTAGAAAAATCATACCCGACAACGTTCGTATCCCTTGCTTTATCGTAGTAATCGCGGGATTCGTAACGGTGGTACAGCTTTTGATGAAGGCCTATGCACCTGCACTTGATAAGTCTCTGGGACTCTTTATCCCGCTTATCGTAGTAAACTGCATCATCCTGGGTCGTGCGGAAATGTTCGCCAGCAAGAACGGCGTTTTCGATTCCTTCCTTGACGGAGTGGGAATGGGAATAGGCTATACGGTGGTTCTGGTTCTTATGGGTCTCATCCGTGAGTTCCTTTCCAGCGGAACCCTGTTCACCCAGCAGATACTTCCTGAGACAATCCCCGGAATCAAAATCATGGGACTTCCCCCGGGAGGATTCTTCACCTTCGCAATTCTGGTTGCTTTGGTGAATTATATGACCAGGGATAAAGCGGTTCATGTAAGAGACTTCGGAGAAGAGGACCTGGAAATCGCAAGAGCCTTAAGAGCAGCGGATCAGGAAAAGGAAAAGGCAGCAAAGGCAGCAAAGGAAGCCGCCGCTGAGACAGTAGCCAAGGCAGAAACCTCTGAGACCGCTACTGAAAAAGTTGCCGAAGTAATTGAAGAAGAGAAAGGAGCGTAAGACATGGGAATCTTTGCAATAATTGTAAGCATGATCTTGGTCAATAACTACGTCTTCGCTCAGTTCCTGGGAATCTGCCCCTTCCTGGGCGTATCCAAGAAATTGGATTCAGCCGTAGGTATGGGTGGAGCCGTAATCTTCGTAATGATGCTGGCAACGGCAGTTACTTGGCCAATCCAACAGATTCTGGATCAATTCAATATCGGATTCCTCCAGACTGTAGTATTTATTCTTGTAATCGCAGCGCTGGTACAGCTCATTGAGATGATGCTGAAGAAGTATATACCTTCTCTCTATCAGTCCCTGGGCGTCTATCTTCCGCTGATTACAACCAACTGCGCCGTACTGGGCGTATGTATCGCTAATATCGACAAGGGATATGGATTCATCCAGTCCATCGCCAATTCCTTTGGTGCTGCCGTTGGATTTACCATTGCCCTTATCCTCTTCGCAGGAATCAGAAGCACCAAGCTTGTCAATGAAGAGGGAGTGCCAAAGGCCTTTAGAGGAGTTCCTCTGGTTCTGGTTTCTTCTGCAATCATGGCTATTGCATTCATGGGGTTCTCCGGAATGTTTTCGTAGGAAGGAGGGAAGAAAATGTTAATGCCAATTTTGTTATTAGTAGCTGTTGGTCTGGTATGCGCGGTCATGCTGGTCATAGCATCAAAGGTTTTCTTCGTTCCTGTTGACGA
>CAJOQI010000120.1 GCA_905236895.1 uncultured Peptostreptococcaceae bacterium
AGTCCGGAACGCTGGCTGCTCCGCCCTTTGTTTCAATATTGATTGGACAGATGGCAGAGGGACCCAGTTTTTCATCTACCACAGGCTTGATGTTTTCAAGTTCAACCATGACTCTTCCCGCATCCACCAAAGCGTTTATTCCCAGCTCCGGCGTTGCTGCATGGGTTGAAACTCCGTGAATTGTGATTTTGTAATTGTAGCCGCCCTTTGCTCCGGGACAGATGCAGGGGTGGGGCATGTCGGCGAAACCTGCGGAAGGCTCTCCTATGATGGCAAAGTCAACGCCTTCCTTCATTCCGTCGATATTCTCTTGAATTGCAGCCACAGTGCCCAGGCCGAAGGGGCCTTCCTCGTCTGAAACAAACTGATAAATCAGCTTTCCTATGAAGGGGCTGTTTTCAACAGCCACATAGTTTCTGTTGAATTCATCCAGGGCAAGCAATATGGCCGTATCGCCGGACTTCATATCAAGGGCTCCGACACCGTACATATAGTCTCCCTCAACAAAGCCTTCAAATGGAGGCTTTGTCCAGCCATTACAAAGATTCACCGTATCCAAATGTCCTCCCAAGAAGATGGTTGGTCCCGGCTTTCCACTGTCCAGACAGCCAACCACATTCATTCCGTGAAAGTCGGTAATCTTTTCTTCGTGGTATTTCTGGATTCGTGAGGGAATCCCGTGAGATGACAGCCAATTATGAACAAAGGCCATGATCTTTTCTTCGTGGAAATAGGGACTCTCGATACTTACGAGAGCTCCAAGTAGCTCGATTATTTTTTCTCTGCTTGCAAAAACCGACATTATTTCCTCGCTAATTTCTGCTGGTATTAATCATTGTTCCAGGCGAATTCCGTTACCGCCTGAATCATCTCCGGCATAACCTCCAGAAGGCTATGCTTATTTACTCTCTCCGTCCACTGGTGATATTCTCTTCCGATTGGTCCGTAGAGAATTGCGGGAACGGAAACCTCTTTTATGGCCTCAAAGTCAAGGCTATAGTATTTACCCCACATGGGATAATTGGCAGCCAGGGCCTCAAAGTCCATTTCTGGAAGCATGGAATAGCTGTTATCCGAAATTCCTGTGAAATAGTGCTCGTAATTAAGCTCCTGGCCGAATTTCTCGGTGGAAAGCTTATTGGCAAACTGGAAGACCTTTGTTCCGTAACCCTCTCTTCCCGGAATCATATCGCTATGGGTGGGAGGATAATAGGGTGGGGCTACGCCGATTAGAATTAGGGGTCTCTTGATGTCGGCCCAGGTAAGGAGCTGATCCATCAGCCAAACCGTTGCATCGGGGAAGGCCATGCCTTCCGAGATTTTTCTTCCCGCTTCTTCCTTTGCTTCGTCGTATTTTTTATCAAAGCTTTTTCCATCCCTTGCCTTTAATTCCGCGACCAACTCGTTAACGGTATAAACTGTGGTGGGGTAGAAAATCTTCTCTTTCTTTTCAAATTTGTTCAGCTTCTTGAACTCCTGGTATTCCTCGTCGAGACGGGTAACCTCTTCTTCGAAAACTTCTATAGCGAGGTCCTTAAGCTGGGCAAGGATGGTATCCAGTGTTCTGTCAAAACTTAAGACGGACATATAGCCGAAACTTCTATAGGGAAGGGAAACATCGTAGAGCTCCTTGTTATCCCTCAGCTGGAACCAGCCGGGAGGCATGGATGATTCACCTTCGTAGGAGTCAACGAATTTAAGTGATCCGTTGGTTTTCTTATAGAGTCCCGTCATCATATTGAGGGCGGAAATGCCGTTATATATATGTCCCGTATGGGCCAGTTCTCCCTGGGTTACGAATACGGGCATGGTTTTTCCAACTGAACCAAGGGAAAGAATCTGCGTATCTCCGTCTTCCGCTGCAGGTTCCGGATCCACCAAAAGCTTGAATTTAAGGCCATAGCTATCCCTAAGCTCCAGGTATTTGGGCATTATTGCTCTCATGCCTGCGGAATAGCTTTCTTCGTCGGGAACGGCAGAGAAGAGGATGGAGCCTTCCAATTCTCCTTTCATGGCAAGGCTTGCGTAATGCTCTACCAAAGCCATGGCTATGGATACGCCCCCCTTCATATCGGCGGTTCCGCGTCCCCAGACCCATTCGCCGGATTCCATGTCTGCTCTTTGTCTTTCGTTTAAGTCCATGGAGGCCAGCTTCTTTTCAAGTTCTTCACCTATGGTAAAGCAAAGATCCTCGGCATCTCCGTAAACCTGGGTATCAACAACATCTATATGACCGGAATAAATAACTGTATCGGGTTTCTTTCCCAAAACAAGGGCCCAAGGCACACCTCTGCCGAAGGGGTCGTGGGGAATCATATGCATTCCGAAGAGCTCCGGATGCTCCTTGAAATAGGGGATATTCTGTAAGAATTCGTAAACGTAGTTTTCAGAAGTGACTTCTTTTACAGTACAACTAATGCTGGGGCAGGCTACAAGACCTGTGAGAATTTCCATAATTCGATTATTCATGGCAGAACCCTTCTTCTCCTTTTCGCATATTTTATTAGCTTAATTATACACCTTTGGTGAGGGAAAGCGACAGAGAAAGAAGAAAGTTTTGTTACTTTTTTGGTACTTGCCGAGGGGACAGGAGGGCGGAATCTGTGGTATGATGAGGTGTATTGATTTTTGGTAAAAAAATGGAAATTGAAAATGAAGAAATATAAGGGCGTTCTTTTTGATTATGACGGAACCCTGGTGGATACCAATAGGCTAATTCTGGATAGCTGGCAGGCGGTATATAAGAGCCTTTGGGGTCATGAAGAGGATGAGGACAAGATTCTCGCCACCTTTGGTGAGCCCCTTGAATATACGGTGAAAAGGATATTTCCCGACCATGACCCGGAAGAAATCATGGGAATATATAGAGGCTATCAGTCTCAGGTATATAGGGAAAGAATTGAACTTTTCCCCGGGATGGGTGAGTTGGCTAGAGAACTTAAGAGGAGAGGCTATCTTCTTGGGGTAGTAACCGCAAGGCTTAGAGAAGCCACCATAATCGGCCTGGAGAAGTTTGGCTTGGATGAGGTGATGGATGCGCTGGTGGTGTGCGAGGATACGGATAAGCATAAACCGGATCCGGAGCCGGCTCTCCTTTGTTTGGAAAAGCTGGGAATAAAACCGGAGGATGCGGTGATGGTGGGAGACAGCCTATTGGATTTAGGTTGTGCCAGAAATGCAGGCATGCCAATAGCTTTGGTCAGTTGGACCATCGCCCTTAAGGATAAAGTTTACTCTCTGGAGGGAGAGGAAAAACCGGACTGCATAATGGAGAAGGCGGAGGATTTGCTTTCCTTCATTGAGGAATAGAGTTTTTGGAACAATAGAGAGGAATGGATTTGCTGAAAATCTTTAGAGGCAGGGAAACCCTGGACAAAGAACAATTCATCTACGACAGAATCTGCGAGGAGGGAGGCCTCCACACTGTTTTGGTGCCGGATCAGTATACCTTGGCAGCAGAGAAGCAGGGCCTTGATAGATTAAAAAGGGATGTGCTGCTGGATGTGGAAATCTCCAGCATTACAAGGCTTGGAAGCAAAATCTTCTCTGAGGTGGGAGACGGAGGCGTGAACTTCGTAAACAAATACGGAAGGCATATGCTTCTGGCAAAGCTCCTTTCGGAGAAGGAGGGAGAGCTTCAGGTCTTCGGTCCCGCATCCAAGAGGGAAAGCTTTGTCGCGGCGGTAAACGATTTTATTTCCGGAGCGAAGCAATTCGAAATGAAGCCGGAAGATTTGGAAGTGGAAGATTCGGGAGACATCTTAAGCAGAAAGATGAAGGATCTTCGCCTTATATACGAGGCCTACGAAGAGGCCATCAAGGGTAAATATACCGATACGGAAGATCTGCTGGATCTGTATATAGAAAGAATAGAAAGATCCCAATATGTTAAGGAAAGGAGCTTCTGGCTCTTTGGTTTTGATAGCTTTACCCCCAAGAATCGCCGTTTGGTCATGACCCTGGCCAAGGAAAGCAAGGGCCTTAATATTCTGCTTACCCACGGAGATGAAGAGGCGGACAGAGAGCTTTTTGCTCTTGGAGAATTGGTTACGGAGAGCCTTATAGCCGAAGCCAAGGCCCAGGGACTTTCCTGGGAAGTTAGAGACCTGAAAGAGGGAGATAAGGACGTAAAGGTCTTCAGCCGCGCGCAGGGAATCAAGGATGTTGAAAAACAGCTGTTTAGACTGGGAGAAGATGAGAGAGAGGAAGGGGTGGAAGGCATAACCCTTCTTAAAGCTGCAAATCCATATAACGAGGCGGAGTCTGCGGCGGCCTTTGTCTTTTGGCTAATAAGAGAAAAGAAACTGAGATATAGGGATATTGTAGTAATCTGCAACGACCAGGGAGAGAGAAGTTCCATAATCGATAGAGTCTTTCAGGAGTACGGACTGGATGTTTTCAGCGACAAAACCAGATCCATTTTAAGTTCTCCCATTGCCATATATATTACGGGGCTCATTGAAACCCTGGCCAATGGATATAGGACGGGAGATGTATTCAGAGTTCTTAAAACAGGCCTTACGAATCTTGAGACAAAAGAAATCGAAGAGCTGGAGAATTACTGCCTAAGCTATAACATAAGGGGCAGCCTTTGGAAGAAACCCTTTGAGAAGGGCACCTTTGAATATTCGGAAAAGCAGTTGGAGAGACTTAATCTAATCAGGGAAAAGGCACTGAAGCCCTTCCTGAAATTCGAGGAGATATATAAGGGAAAGAAAACCACTGCAGAGTTTATATACAAGTATTACGAATTCCTTTCCAAGGAGTCGGGCCTTGGTAAGAGCATTCTTGCCTTGGCCAAGGAACAGCAGAAAGGGGGCTTTCCGGATTTGGCAGAGGAGACCCTCCAGATTTGGGATAGCATAATGGAGGCTTTCCAACAGATCCACGAGCTTGTGGGAGATGAAAAATTCAGCGGCAAGGAACTTCTACTTATGTTGGAATCGGGACTGTCCCAGATGGAGGTTGGAGTTCTCCCTCCCACCGCAGACGATATTCTTCTTGGAAATATGCAGAGAACCAGATGTGGAGATATCAAGGCTTTGTTGGTTATTGGAGCCAACGAGGGAATCCTTCCCTTGGCAGCGGGAAATGAAGTCCTATTCAGCAATGATGAAATCGATAGGCTCCGTGAAGAGGGAAGAGAGCTGGGAATCTCCGAGGATCTTCGCCATATGGAGGAAAATCTGGCGATTTACAGGAATCTTTCCAAGCCTTCGGACTAT
>CAJOQI010000121.1 GCA_905236895.1 uncultured Peptostreptococcaceae bacterium
GATTTATCTGATCAGCGACGAACCCTATAGAGAACTGGCCTACGGAGATAGGGAGGTCCCTTATCTTACAAAGTATTATGATAATACCATTGTGGCCTATTCCTATAGTAAATCTCTTTCTCTTCCGGGAGAAAGAATCGGATATGTGGTAGTTCCCGATGAGTCGGACAATGCTGAGGAATTCTATGAAGCAGCGGTTATAGCAAATAGGGTTTCCGGCATGGTTAATGCCCCATCTCTCATCCAGCTTGCAATTGAAAAATGTGTGGATGAGAAATGCAATGTGGAGTATTACGAAAGAAACGGAAGGACCCTCTATAATGAGCTTACTTCCATGGGATTTGAATGTATTGAGCCTCAGGGAGCCTTCTATCTCTGGGTTAAATCCCCGGTGGAAGATGAGAAAGAATTCGTTGCAGAAGCAAAGAAACACAATCTCCTCTTTGTTCCCGGAAGTTCCTTTGCAGGACCGGGCTATGTAAGGCTGGCATATTGCGTTTCCTACGAGCAAATTGAAAGGTCCATTCCCGCTTTCAAGGAACTTGCAAAGAAGTATTTTGTGGTATAATGAAGGATAGTGAATTGCACTCTTAGTATGGAGATACGATATGGATTATATTCGTGAAATGATGGAGCTTGGCACCAATATCATGAATACGGTTACGGAAGCGGTGGAGAAGAACGATTATAAGGGGCTCTCCGATAATTTGAAGTCCCAAGTTAAGGGCTTTGCTTCCGAGACCAAATATGAAGCTGATTTGGAAAAGGCCAAGAGAATATATCAGTCGGGACATCAGCCATATATTAGCGAAAAGCCGGGTGGAGGAGCCGGAAAGACCGGCTATTATACGGGCCAGCAAGGCCAGTATGGAGGCCAGCAGGCCAAGGTGAATCCCCAGGGACAAACAAGGCCCAACGGCGCATATATGAAGCCGGGCCAGTTCTCCCAGGAATCCCAAACGGCCAATTGGCAGAGACCTCAGTCTTCAGCCAGCACATCCTCATCCACCGCCTTGGCGCCTTTCTATCAGAACAAGCCCAGCAAAAGCGATTCCACCATGAAGAAGGTTTTCGGAATCGGAGGACTTGCACTCACAACCCCGGCCCTTATAGCAAGCGGTGCTACGGCAATAGCCACCGGCGGAGTGTCTTTGATAGTTGAGGCAGGGGTCATGGCTGCAGGGGCCATTGGATCCGCCATTCTTACCGCAAGCGGCGTTAAGGATAAGCAGCTGATAGATGCCTTCAACAAATACGGCAAACTGGTTGGAAACAGAGAATATATTGCCTTGGACGAGCTGGCAAGCCTTGCTCAGGAGCCGAAGGAAGAGATAATCAAAAACCTGGAAAAGATGGTTAAGAAGGGAATACTTCCCCAGGGCAAATTCGACGAAAAGAAGACCACCCTCATGCTGACCCAGAATGCCTATGAACAGTATCTGGCGGCAGAAGAAGCCAGAGCCGAGAGAGAAAAGGCGGCGGCAGCCAGGGAAGAGACCATAAATAGCATGGCTACGGATGCGGACATCAAAGAAACCATGAAGATCGGCGCCGACTATATCAGAAAGATCAGGGAATATAACGATGCCATTCCCGACGCTGAGATGAGCGCCAAGCTCTTTCAGCTGGAACATATAGTGGATAGAATCTTTGCTCAGGTTAAGAAGGAACCGGAGAGAGCCAAGGAACTGAACAAATTCCTCAATTACTATCTGCCTACCACAGACAAGCTGGTATCCGCATATATCGATTTGGACAAGCAACCCCAGGTAGGTGAAAATATAGTTAATACCAAGAAAGAAATCAACGAAGCCATCGATACGGTAAACGGAGCCTTCGAAACTCTGTTGGACAGCCTCTTTGAAGAGGTGGCCTGGGATATAAGCTCCGATATATCCGTAATGAAAACCATGATGGCCCAAGACGGACTGGCAAAGAAGGAAGCGGGTTTAGGAAAAGAAAATACCGTTAAGAGAGATTCCAATATGAAGGAGGAAACCAAATGAGCGACGAGAAAATCATCAACGACGTTAATGAAGAAGTAAAAGAAGAATTGGAAGAACTGTCCTTTGGCGAGGAAGCACCCATTCCCCAGGAGGTTAAGGAACAGGTTGCGGAAGCTGAGGATGCAGTAAAGGACATCTTTAGAGATGAGGCAGTGGGCCCTGCAGATGTGAACGACGCTGCGGAAGAAGGCCTTACGGAAGAGCAGAAGAAGCAGCTCCATATGATAGTTCCGGAAGAGACTCTTACTGAAAAGGAACTTGCCATGGTTGAAGCCTTCGTAGACAAAATCGACATCACCAATACCCAGGCAATCATGAATTACGGCGTAGGAACCCAGAAGAAGATTGCAGACTTCTCCGAAAAGGCCCTTGAAAATGTTAAGACAAAGGATATGGGCGAAGTGGGAGACATGATCACTTCTTTGGTTACGGAGCTTAAGCATTTTGACGAGGAAGAGAAGAAGGGCCTTATGGGTCTGTTCAAGAAAAAACAGACAAGCCTTGAGGCCATGAAGACCAAATACAATAAGGTTGAGACCAATGTAACCGCCATTAAGGAAGCCTTGGAGGAGCGTCAGGTTCAGCTGATGAAGGATTCAGCCATGCTGGATAAGATGTATGATCTCAATCTGAACTACTTCAGAGAGCTGACCATGTATCTGGTTGCCGGACAGAAAAAACTGGATCAGGTTAGAAGCACTGAACTTATGGAATTGGAGAAGAAGGCTAAGGAATCCGGTCTTGCTGAAGACGCACAGGCTGCAAGGGATCTGGCTTCTCAGTGCGAGAGATTTGAGAAGAAGCTTTATGATCTTTCTCTCACAAGAACAGTTGCAATGCAGACAGCTCCTCAGATCAGAATGGTTCAGTCCTCCGACAATATGATGGCTGAAAAGATTCAGTCCACTATCGTAAACACCATTCCTCTCTGGAAGAACCAGATGGTTATCGCCATGGGCGTTGAGCATTCTGTTCAGGCTGCTCAGGCACAGCACGAGGTAAGTCAAATGACCAACGAATTA
>CAJOQI010000122.1 GCA_905236895.1 uncultured Peptostreptococcaceae bacterium
AGAGGAATGCCAGCCCACCCAGCACCAGACCTACCAGGGCGGCTGCACCAACTGCGCTTCTCGTAATAGGCCTTATTCTATCGTATCTTTCGGCGCCGATATTTTGTCCGCCGAAGGAAATGGCTGCTTGGTGAAAGGCATTCATTCCCACATAGACAAAGCCTTCTATATTTCCCGCCGCGGCGTTTCCCGCCACAACCACGTTTCCGAAACTGTTTATGGCCGACTGAATCAATACATTTGAAATTGAGAAAAGAGTTCCCGAAAGCCCAGCAGGAAGACCGATCTTAAGCATGCCGATAAGTCTATCCTTATAAATCTTCATCATCTTGGGAACCAGTTGGAATCCCTCCTGTTCGTGAACCAGACAGTTCCAAACCAATCCCGCAGAGATAAACTGAGAGATGGCCGTTGCCGCCGCGACTCCCGCCACATCCCATTTTAGGAAAACTACGAATATGAGGTTTAATCCCACATTTATGATTCCCGCAATGGTAAGGAAAATCAAAGGTCGCTTGGTATCTCCCTTTGCTCTTAAAATGGCGCTTCCGAAATTGTATATCATGGTTGCGGGCATTCCCAAGAAATAAATTCTGATATAAAGAGCCGCCAGGGGAAGAACTTCCTTCGGTGAATCCATAAGCCTCAAGATAGGAGTTGCAAAGAGCTGCCCTATTAAAAGAAGTACGGCTCCTCCTATCAAGCTAAAGAGCATTGCCGTATGGACGGTTTGGGCCAATCTTCTTCTGTCTCCCGCACCGAAGTATCTTGCGGTAAGAACATTTACGCCAACAGACACACCTATAAAAAGATTAACCAAAAGATTGATGAGGGATCCAACGGAGCCTACGGCTGCCAAAGAATTGTCTCCCGCAAAACGTCCCACCACGATTACATCTGCCGCATTGAAAAGTAACTGCAAAACACTTGCAGCCATTAGAGGCAGAGTGAATTGCAGCATTTTAGCGGGTATTGAACCCGTGGTCATATCGATTTGGTTTCTGCTAACCCGTTTCTTTTCCATACATAATAGAGTATATCACATGATTGCAAGCCCCCTTAAGGTAAAAACAAAAGATGTTTAATGCTTGTAAAAAGAGGTATAATACTGAAGTAATGTTAATTAAAATGTTAATTAAAATGTTAATTAATAAGTATTGAAATACCTTTTTTATGAAATATAGGAGGAAGAAATGGCAGTAGTAACAGTAACAAAAGACAATTTTGAAGCAGAAGTTCTTAAGTCCGAGAAACCCGTATTGGTTGATTTCTGGGCAGCATGGTGCGGTCCCTGCAAGATGCTCTCCCCTGTTGTTGATCAGGTAGGTGAGGAAACAGAAGACGCTAAGATCTGCAAGATCAATATCGACGAAGAAATGGAGCTTGCCGAGAAGTATGGCGTATTCTCCATCCCCACTCTGGTTCTTTTCAAGAACGGTGAGGAGGCAGATCGCTCCGTAGGAGTTGTTCCAAAGGACAAGATTCTCGACATGATTAAATAAGCCGTTGTATAATTGGAGGGTAATCCAAAGGAATACCCTCTTTTTATTTTCAGCAAAGGAGGCTAAGATGCTTTTCATCAATCAAAACGACTATCCTCACATCCCCTATCCCACTGAGTTGGAGCATCCCGACAGCTTCAATGCCACCAAGGGAACGGTAAAGACCTCGGGCTGCGGACTTTGCTCAGCCTGCATGGTTGTTGACCTGCTTACCCTTGATAAGCTGGAGCTTATGGACTGCCTGGAAATGTCGGTAAAAAACAAAGCCAATATGGAGCCCGGCACGGATATGCTTATTCTTGGCCCTGTTTTTGCCAAGAAATACAAACTGACCATGACCACCTCCAACAAGATTAAGGATGTTATTAAATGCCTTCAGAACGGCGGTGCCGTAATCGCCAACCCCGGCGGAGATCAGAAGGAAAAAGATTATATAGGCGTATTCACCCACGGCGGCCACTATATCGTCATTGCTGATTACAATAAGGAAACGGAAGAATTTCTCATCCTTGACCCCAGCTATAGCAAAAACAAATTCAAAACAAAGGGCCGTAAGGGCAAAGTAAGAGAAGCTGCTCCCCTGGTCTATGCCAAGGCGGATCTTTTGATTAAAGAATGCTCAAACAGAGACCCAGGCTTCTATCTCTTCACCAGAAAAGAGGATAATAAAACAATTAAAAGATAGTATACACATAATCGTATACATATAATTGAAGACAAGCCCTTCCTGTGGTATGATTTTCCCATGGGAAAAAAGGTGAAAAGAAGCATAGGTAATAGCGTTGTAATAGCAGTTGGCGCCTTGATTACAGGTGCCATGCTTTTTAATTTATGTCTTCTTCCCTTTACCAGCCTTTATGCCTTGGCAGCCACTTTGGCACTCATATATCTGACCCTCTATTTGGGCTATGGAAGGGATAACGAAGGATTAAAAACCATTCCCTCCGCCTTTCTCCTTCTGTTCACATTAGCCGGAGGATTTGCAATAGCCACAGAGGGGGATCTATTCTTAGGGTTCCCCGATGATAAAAAAGCCGCCCTGGCTATGGCTTATATGCTCCTGACTGTGGGCTCCAATATCGCTGTCCACGCCATAATGTATTTCAACAAAGAAGATAAGACTGTTAGGAGGGTTTTTGCTTACTTCTCCACCCAAGGCGGACTATTCTTCATAGGCCTTGTAATACTCATAAACTTCTTCAGCGGAAGGAAGTATTACAATCTTCAGGAAAATCTCTTCATTCTGAGTTTCTGCCTGAGGGTTATAGTCCAGATTCTCGTAAGCTTAACTCCCCTTAATCGCAGCTTCTCCGCGGATGAAGTCCATGGAGGCCTTAGAAGTGCATCCATCTTTGTTAATGTGCTAATGATGTTCATGGCCCTCTATCTGATTTCTATGGCCTATGGAACACCTCTCAGATTCCTCATAATTGCATCCCTTGTTCTCTTCGGAATAAACATTCCCTGGACCATAAAAAAGTTTCCCAATCTGGGCTATTTTTATACCGCCCTTAAATACGGGGTTCTGGCTTATGTATTATTCCGCTCTCAGGGTTGGTCCATAAAGGTATTCTTGGTTATGGCAATTCTGCTTTTTGCAACAGCTATCATTCTCTTCTTAAACAAAAAAGGCATCATCAAGAACCTTCCAAAGTTTAGAAGGCTGTCCGGTCTATTTAAGGGCCTTGGGGTGGAAAATGCCGACGGCGGTATCACGCCCGGCATAGGTCGCTACGGCAGG
>CAJOQI010000123.1 GCA_905236895.1 uncultured Peptostreptococcaceae bacterium
CTTATCGTATGCACAGAGGAAGGAAATATCTACCAGGGTAAAACCGTAGTCATCGCAACGGGAGTTAAACATAGAATGCTGGGACTCCCCGGCGAAAACGCTCTGGTTGGGGAAGGCATTTCCTTCTGCGCAGTCTGCGACGGAGACTTCTATTCGGGAAAGAGAGTTGCAGTTGCGGGAGGCGGAAACTCTGCTCTCCAGGAAGCAATTCTTCTGGCGGATAAGTGCTCCGAGGTAATCATGCTCCAGGATATGCCCTTCTTTACGGGAGAAGAAAGGCTTCAGGAGGTTCTCTTCTCCAAGTCCAATGTAAAATCCTATGCAGGAGTTAAGATAACAGGACTTAAAATTGCCAACGGTGACGATACCATTCTCTTAAACGAAAGCAATGCGGAAATGGCTGAAGGAGCTGAATTAAGAGCAGTTGAGATTGAGCAGGTTCAGACTCCCGATAATGCTGCTCACAGCGCAGGCGCTATAGGTGAAAAAGCCACCATCGACTGTGACGGTCTCTTTGTTGCCATCGGACTTATTCCGGAAAACGAGCCCTTCAAATATTTGGCAGAATTAAACGATTTCGGTTATTTCGACTCAGATGAAAACTGCCTAACCAAGACTCCCGGTGTCTTTGTTGCGGGAGACTGCAGAAGCAAATTCGTAAGGCAGATGACAACTGCCGTTGCAGATGGAGCAACCGCAGCCCTTGCAGCCTGCAGGTATATAAACGGTTTATAGGCTTTCCCAATTAATCTTCCCAATTAATCTACTGAAGAATTAGGGTAAATAACAATTTTTACCGGGATTTCCCATGGGGAATCCCGTTTTTTATTCGTTTTTCCCAGTTTTTCGCCATTCTTCCCTTACGAGCACAGAGGATTAATGTTATAATAACAACCATGGAAAACATAACAACTTATTACGCCACCAGAAAGAATATCTTTGTCTGGCTGGCTGCTCTGCTTTGCTTAGTCTCTGCAGTAGCCCGAATCGCCTTTGCCTGCTTGAGCGACATTGGCGGCATGGATATGTTTGTCCGTATTATACTTTTCGTTGCAGCAAATCTATTAATCGCAATTCGGCTGCCTTGGAGAGGCGAGAAGCAATTTTACGTGACAGTAATACCGGTTGTTCTGATTACCCTGATTCTTATGATATCCGGAATCAAATTCAGCAATTCGATATTCATGACTATTCTGTGTATCATTCTATCCCTTATTTTCGCAGCGGTGTATTTCTTGACCTTCACCGGAAAACTGAAGACCAAATGGATTGCCTTCATCATTGCCCTGGGCATAGTTGTGGCACTGGCCATGGACAAGACCTTGTCCACATCCATTCCCAACGTGAACGGCAGCGGCAAATATCTGGTCATCAGCGACGCAGCCACAATCCTTGGCATCATTATAACTATTCTGAGTGCTCGGAAAATGGCTCCCTGGAAAGAAGGCGACCCCTATAGACTTCGCTTCGGTGATCGTCTGGACGGCCGCAGAGTAAGAAATATGCCCGTAATGAGTAAGGTCACCCCCTTCTTTATGCCCACCAGACTGGGCAGGAGCAACCAGATTCATGACACGGTGGAAGTCAGCAATATGGAGCAATACATCCACTGCAAGAGAAAGGAAGGTCTGAATCATTTCGGCATCCAACATGTAATCGTTGCTTCTTATGTGAGAGCCATTGCGGATTATCCGGAGCTTAACCGCTTTGTTGCGGGCCAGAGAATCTATCACCGCTATGAGCTTTCCCTCAATATGGTTGTTAAGAAGGAAATGGTTAAGGACGCTCCTGACTCCTCCATCAAGGTTCTCTTTGATCCCCACGACACAGCAAAGGATGTCTACGAGAAATTCGATGCTGCCGTTCAGGTTGCAAGAGAAGAGGGAATAGCCAACGGCTATGATTCAATCACCCACGTTTTGGACTATCTTCCCAGCATAGTGATGTCACTATTCGGCTTATTGATGAGAGTTCTGGATTATTTCAGCATTATGCCTATGGCATTGGAAAAGGTCAGTCCCTTCCACGGCTCCCTCTTCATTACATCCATGGGAAGCCTGGGCATTCCACCCATCTACCATCACCTTTACGATTTTGGCACCGTGCCCGTATTTATTGCCTTCGGTCATAAATATACCAAGCACGAAGCCAATAAGAACGGTGAGATAGTGACCAGAAAATATCTGGACTATAAGGTGGTTTGTGACGAAGGAATCTGTGACGGCTTCTACTACGCCTCCGCCATGAAAAAAATGCGAGGCTATATCACCCATCCGGAGAAACTGGATCTTCCGCCGGAAAAGGTGGTTGAGGATATCATGTAAAAAAGCCATCCCCGCGTCTAACGCGGGGTTTTGCTATACAAAAAGGCCTTGGCCATCACTGACCAAAGCCTTTGATTTCTAAATCACCTTATCCACAATGCCGTATTCTTTTGCTTCCTCTCCAAACATCCAGTTGTTTCTGTCCGTATCCTTTTCTATTTCTTCTACAGTTCTGCCTGTATTCTCCGCCAGGATTTCGTTAAGTCTCTCCTTCACCTTCTTTATGTGGGCAGCTTCGATTTCTATATCGCTGGCCTGACCTTGGGTTCCTCCGATTACCTGGTGAATCATGGTCTGACTGTTCTTAAGAGCGTAACGTTTTCCCTTTGTTCCCGCTGATAGGAGCAAAGCACCCATGCTTGCTGCCATCCCAACTCCGATTGTGGATACGTCACAGCTGAGCTTTTTGATGGTGTCGTAGATTCCAAAGCCCGCTGATACAGAACCTCCCGGACTGTTGATATAAATGAAGATATCTCCCTTTGGGTCCACCGATTCCAGATAGAGAAGCTGGGCTATTACCGAGCAAGCCAGGTCGTCCGTTACTTCATTGAACAAAAGAATTATTCTGTCCTTCAGAAGTCTGGAAAACGGGTCATAATGCTTTTCCGTCATTCCATCTTTTTCAAAAAAAGTTGGTACTGTAATCATATTTATCTCCCCTCCTTTTGTCTTATTATCTCTGTGTATTCCCTAATTATCATGTGGGAATTTCATATTCTCCCACCAGACTTTGATTTATGCCATAGAACTTAGCAATCCTCTTTAGGGTCTCCATGACTTCTTCCTTGGTGAATTTCTTGTTTTCCTTATCGATATAGTTGGGATCCGTAAAGAATACGATAAAGGGAAATCTACTCTCCGGATACCAGTTATCGGAGTCAATTCCTTCAAAGACAATTCCCAGAGGATTCAGTTCTTTATCGTAATTGATAGATTTCGCTATTTCCGTAATCGCATATTCATCTTCAAATTTCTTATACATATTGTATTCTTCCATTAACTCTTTCGCTGTTCTGCTTGAAGAATAATATATGGATTCCCATTTTGCATATCCGGGGTCCAAGATACTTTCTTCACATATTTCATATAACTCCATATCGGATAATATCTCCCTTATGGCTTCCACATTCTTTGCCTTATATATGGGAAGTGCGTATGCAGATAATAGCCAGAAGCTACCGCGGCTTTTCCCGTATTTATTAACCGCCATCGCTTTCACAAGTCTCTTTGCTTCTCTGTTTATCAGCTTTTCAGGAGCTTCCATCACCAGAAGATTGTATAGTCTTTGAGCTCTGATATATATATCAAAGGCAGATGCCCCTCCGCCAATCCTTTTGGATATTTTTGCATTGATACTATCAACAGACGACCAATAGCGGAATATTTCTTCATCGGGGGCCACTTGGAATCTGTCAATCCAATGCTTGGGTTTATTGGTTCTTAGCCTTAACATATCGCTATCCATCAGCAGCCTTCCCAAGCTTCTCTCAATATCCTTTTCAAAAAATCCATCGGAAATATCCTTGATATACTTTTCCCAGATTTCCAATTCCTCTCCACTGAGTATTTCTTGATTCTCGTCCCTGGTTTCTCCCAATTCGGGACCCAATTCTGCCATTTTTACAAGGGCTTTGTATAATCGCCTATATTCCTTGATGAGCTGATCCCTATCCTCTTCGGTCCAGCTCATACGAAACTCCCTCCAGCACTTCCTCTCTTCTCCTCTTGAAATACTATAGGGCTCTTGGGGTAAAACAAGCCACCCCTTCTTATCCGTCTTCTCATACATCAGTTTTATTAAAGCGGTAGGGCCAAGCTTTTCATAGCCTTTGTCCACTTCGCTATATGCATAGTTTCTCTCCAGTTTCTTTCTGATATCCATTGCTCAACCCTCCTTTCTATCTTTTCTTGGTTTGAGTTTTCTTTTCGGTTTTCATCTGGGATTCACTCTCGGTTTTGGTTTGTCTTTTGGTTTGTGTTTTGGTTTGTGTTTTACTTTGGCTTTTCTTGGCCCCATCGGAGGAGTACTTCTTCAGTCCCTCCTCCAAGGATGCACGAATCTTTTCCCTCAAGGCTATGGGTGTCACCACCTCCACCTGGTCAAGATTCTGCTTGGCCCAGTATTCCATGGCTTGGGGACTGCTCTTGATTGCTACCGTAACCATTGATGAATCCTTTCCATCCTCCTGGATGATAAGGTCTTTCCCAAACTTACTGACAATCTGGTCAATAGCAGACCTCTTTGCCTTAAGAACAATAGTCTCGGGCTTATCGCTATACATATAGGGAAGGTTCCCCGAAATATACTTAAGGTCAATTTCTCCCTCGTAGCCAGGGATGGATTTAAGAGGTCTCTTCTTCTTATCCAGAACCTTCATATTCTTAATATGGTCCAGTCTGTAGAAAACAAGGTCCTTATAGGTCTCACTGAAGGCAACCATATAGTAGGTCTGATTTCTCATAAAATAGAGATAGGGAGATGCAATGTGGTCGCTTGACTTGTGCATCTTCATATCCGCTTCGTATCTGTGGTATTCAAACTCCACCATCTTGGCGGAACGAACGGCCTGAGTGATGAGGTCCAAGTTAAGGAATATCTCCTTATTGTCAGTCTTGTTCCAGTCATCCGACATTCTCATAACGTCGATTCCAGGGTCAAAGTAAGTTCCCCCCAGGTCCATCAGCCTGTCAACCAAGTCCCTCGTATACTCCTTGGGAACGGAAGGATTGCAGAGCACGCTGTGAATGAGAAGACGAAGTTCCGAAGGCTCAAACTGGCGGTCACTAAAAAAACAGCCTCGCTTCCCCCCATAGGATTCCACGACACCTTCATCAATAAGCATTCTCACATTCCTACTTACAGCTTTTCTCTCCATATCCAAGTCATACTCATCCATGGTTTCCATCATCCTTTCAATCTCTTGGATGGTAAGAGGATGGTCCTCGTCGGTATGTCTCTTAAGAAGGTCAAAGATGTAGATAAGTGCAAGCTTTTTGGATTTCTTCATACTTACTTCCTTTCTTATTATCAAAGTTATTATATCACATACGGATTTGCGTCTAATAAATCACGTGTACCATTTTTGGTACATACTAGTTATCACGTAAGGCTATTTGGATTAATTGTTTTATTTGGATTGAGCTTATGAACGGGACATATTGACTTTTCTAAGAACAATTAATCGGGCGACCCGGATAGACTCCGAGCATAAAAAAGAGCTCGATCACTCGAGCCCTTCCGCCTTTTAATTGTCTTTCATAATGTAATATAGCATTTTGGGTTTCAACCTGTAAACAATTTTTTTGGTCGAATTATACAACCCATAGTATAAACAGTGTTTTTTAGAGCCTATGTACCAAAAATGGTACATATATAGTACCTTTGTAGATGGCAGTTTGTAACCGTACCTCCCCTGCCAAAAGGTTTTCGATGCCTTGCTGAGATGCGTGGACGAATTACATAAATCTGTATTATCCAAAAACCTTATACCTGCACATTATAATAAATAACTCAGATAATAACGGAAAACAACTAACCTTGAACCGAATCTTCGATCCCGGATTGTGTCCAGTATGCCGTCCTTTGCTACCTCTGCCAAAACATCCGGAAGTTTTATTAGAATTCTACATCTATCTCCATGGTTTCGGTGGTATTCACCTTATCCAAGGAGAGCTGCAATCTCGAGATTTCTTCGCTTACCTCCTTATACTTCTTCTCCACCTCTTCAATGTCATAGTTGGCAATAGTATACTCTATGATATTGTTTCTACTGTTAAGACCTGTGAGTCTCTCCTTGGGAAGTCTCTTTACCATACGTTCCAGCTTCATCTTAAGACCGTTAAGTTGGGGAATCTTAACCAAAGCCTGGTCCACTGTGAGTCCCGGAAACCCGGGAAGTTCGTGGCTGGTATTGAACATATTTATGGTGTGTTTCACCTTTCTAAGAGCGTCATAAAGTTCTTCCAATCTTTCCTGGACTGCTGCAAAGTCATACTTGGGGCGAAGATCCTCCGCATCTTCTCCCATGGCAATCACAAAGCTTTTGCTATTCTGCTCATTTGTCTTTATCAAGAGAATTTCTTCTTCAATTTTTCTGACAAGTTTTCCAGCTTCTGCGGATGTGGATTCCATTCTTTCCCTCCTATTATTCTTCCTTCATTCTTTTCGCGCGGGACGACTGTTTATTACAATAGTTCCTTTGATTTCCGAATAGGCTTGAGCAACCTCCCGCTCACTCATGGATGCGGATGTATCGATCATGAACAAAATATTCTTGACGGTAGAATCCATAAGATCCGCCTAACTGGCGAATCCTATCCTTCTCTCTTCAACTTTTTCTTCGGACTTCCCGTCGGGAATATCGCATTCTTCGATGGTTGTGAGAAGTTCCTTGGTAAAGTCATCCTGAAACTCTTCCAAAACTCTTTCCGCAAGATTCATCTCTGCCTCTTCAAGAATATTACGGACGAAACGACCGTTGCCATAATCGCTTTCACCGCATACCCTCTCATAGGTCTTTCTAAGCTTCTTCATAGCCCTATCTGTAATGGTCATTTCTTTCTTTGATGCCATAAGCTTAGTGATTTCGCACAGCTCATCTACGCCGTAGTCATCAAATTCAATATTAAATGCTATGCGGGATTTCAATCCGGGGTTTCTGGCAAGGAATTCCTTCATGGGCTGGGGATAACCCGCAAATATTACAATGGTATCTTCCCTGTGGTTTTCCATTTCCTGGACTATGGTATTGATTGCTTCGTCTCCGAAACTATTGTCATAACCATCGCAGAGAGAATAGGCTTCGTCGATGAATAGTACGCCTCCCCTTGCTTCTTTGAACTTTTCTTCAACCATGGGAGCAGTCCAGCCAACACAGGGACCTACCAAATCCTTACGTCCAACTTCCAGGAATTTGCCCGTGGGCAAAACATTTTCATCCTTAAGCATCTCCGCAAGGAGTCTCGCCACGGTAGTCTTTGCTGTACCCGGGTTTCCGGTAAATACCATATGGAGGGAAGCTCTTTCTCTCTGGATTCCTCTTTCCATGCAAAGCTTGTTCACCTTAAAATTGGCCACAGCCTTCTTGATGGTCTCCTTTGCTGATGCAAGGCCTATCATCTCCTCCAGTTCTTTCTTCGCACTCCCCTTTTCTCTCTCTTTGCTCATGCCCTCTTCAAGCATGGTTATATCTTCTTTGGTGAGAAGAAAAATCTTATTTTCTTCCAGTCCCTCTGCATCTTCCCTCCCGGAAAGAAGTCGTACTGCCTGGTTTCTGGCTGCTCGGTCAATTAAGTTTCTGACAAATCTGCCATTGCCAAAGCCATCTATATATACTGCCTTTTCAAAAATATAGCGAGCTTCCAAAACGGCCTCTTTCGTTGCGGTAAAACCGCGCTCCTTCAACATCAGCTTAAAAATCTCAGTAAGCTCATCCACATTGTAATCAGGGAAATCAATCCAGTTTGGTATTCTGCTCTTCAGGCCTTCGTTCTTCTTCATGAAGTCCTTCATTCTTCCGTTATAGCCTGCCAGAATAACAATCACATTGTCTCTGTTGTTTTCCATCTCCTGAACCAGAGCGGTGATACTATCCTGAGTGACCATGGCATAGGCTTCATCAATGAAGAGCACCCCTCCCTTTGCTGCGACGAAGGCATTTCTTACCTGAAAATCAAAAACCAGGTCCGTTCCTCCCCTTTCCACGCATACTCCGCTTTTGAGAACCCCCTTATCTCTTGCGATTTCAGCAAAGAGTTTAGCCACCGTTGTTTTTGCGCTTCCGGGATTTCCCGCAAAGACCATATGCATGGCGCCTGATTCATAGTCGCCGCCAAGGGCTTTCTTTCTCTCCTTGTCCACGATGAAATTGGCTACCATATCATTTATATGCTTTTTCACAATATCCAGACCGATTAGACTCTGAAGTTTTTCATAGGCAGACTTCCGGTCCGGATCTCTATCCAGCATAAATCCACCCTGAGGATTATAGTTATAGGCCTTCAAGATATTCTCGTTTAGACACCAGGGCTCGAACTGTTCGTAGGCCTCCATCACCTGTGTCTGTGTGAAGGTCTTTCCCGAGAAACGCGTCATGAATGTCTCTGCCTGAGATTGATACTTGGCATACTCCGACTTCTTAATCAAAGACTTAAGATAACCGATTGCGGTCTTTCTGTCTCCACTGCCTTCCTTCAGCGTAAGGGCTATTCCATACTTGCTGAGATTGGGCAGAATATAGTATGCGAATCCCGGCTTATCGATATTATAGGTGAATACAAAGAGACATTTATTGCGATAAGTCTTGAAGAGCTTTTCAATATATTCGCTGGCCATTAAATATTCTTCGGGTTTATGCCCAAATCTGGCGGATAAATCCACAACCAGCATCCCACCATAGTTGTTTTCTATTATATCTTCCATATAGGAATTGGAACCTGCAACGTCGGGATGAATCGCCTTTATCACCCCAACTCGCCTGCTTGTTATGCGCTTTGCACCAAGAAGCTTCTGGGCCAGAATCTCGGTCATGTCTTTTGCAGCCTCAATGCTCCTTCCCGAAATAACATAGTGAACCAGATTACCTGCTCCCTCCAGGGAATTCTTGTGCTTCTCAATATTGTCCAGCTCATCAACGAAACTTTTGTCATAGATAGGGAGGGCCTTCCGAGGTTTGTCCGATACGATAAATTCGCTGAAATCATACCTTATAAAAACAGTTCTGTTCTTTTCGTTGTTGCTCCATCGATACATCTCATAAAAGCAATCCTTAAAGGTATCCCTACACCAGGAATATCCGTTATGATAATCCCTTCTGTAGGCCTCTTGAATATGGTGGTAATAGTCCCTCATAGTAATTTCAATTGGCTCACCCATAAACCTCCTTATGCCGAAAGCTGAATTCAGTACATCTCTGAAATAGGAGCAAGCGTCATGATAGGTGAACTTATTGTCATCATAAGCAAAGGCTCCCAGAAATCCGTCCTCCTCTTCTCTATAAAGGAAGAATGTAGTTCCTCTCTGCAAAGTCCTATACATATAGTCATTCAATCTGTTGACATTGTTTTGATATCCGTATTGCCTCAGTTCTATTTTGGCCTTTTCCTGAAGTTCTTCTTTGTTTCCTTTAATTGCAAAATTATAATATCTCATTTACTCCTCCCTATTCCTTTCTCTTTACTACATGGGCATTCTACCACCCTATATGAAGCTTCACATTCAACTATTGGTGTAATTATGGGACATATATCCCCCGACTTAAGGCTCAATTAATCCCATGTCCCAAAAAGGGTACAAAAACCGCAAAATAAAAAGACGATTCCAAAATCCACTGCGGTTTTTGGAATCGTCTATCTTGAATTGACTAATGGGAATTAGAAAGTCAGTCTTGTATTGTTTTCCTTGCTGACCCCCGCAGGATGGTCGTATATCTAAGTATTATCCGATCTTACAGGTGCTTTCATCATTCTATCAAAGAACTCTCTGTTTTTGGCGATTATTTCTTTGGCCTTTTTATAATACCTCTGTATCATGGCCCCGGCCAGGTCTTCTATCTTTTTCTTTCTATCTTCCGATGTGTCATATTCATAACTCTTATAATCGAAGCCAAACACACATCCGGAGGTAATCATATTCCCCACTATTCCAAAGGCCTGGTTCATATCCTTCGAGTTTCCGATGTCCTCCATTCCCAACACCTGCTCAGTGGCTGCCATTCCCCCAAGGGAGGTTATCGCCCTGCTCTTAATCCACTCTCCGGTAGTGTCCCCCTCGTTATAACAGGATGTGAATCCTCCTCCTTTTTCTCCCAACCGCAAAGTCATTCTATCAGTTGGGGAAAAGGATTGCATTCAACTTGTGGTATAGTTTTGGGACAAAAGGTATTGGCAAAAAAGAAAACATCCTCTTGATCCGTCAAGGCGTGAACCTTTGTTACGGAATAGAGCAAAGCCTTATACTCCACGGAGCCCCCATCTTTGATGCGAATAACCCTAAAGGGAACCAGCAAGGCTATTAATATGATTATTGCGATTATTGCTTTCTTGCTCTTACCCATTTTTATCTCCTCTTGTATTGGATCTATACTAATAAAGTGGACACGAAATAGCATAAACTGATACAATTTTGTAGACACAGAAAGGAGCTATCACATGTCCAATC
>CAJOQI010000124.1 GCA_905236895.1 uncultured Peptostreptococcaceae bacterium
ATATGCCATGGAAAGGCTGCAGATAGTCGATATTCCCGCCGCAAGGCCGTCCAGTCCGTCAATCAAATTGATGGTATTGGTTATTCCGACTATCCAAATAACGGAAATAACAAAGCTGGCGATAATTCCTATTTGAACACGTCCCGTTCCCTCCAGATAGTTGGCAATAACAGTAATTCTAATACCGAGAGCGCACATCAATGTGGCAATACCGGTCTGTACTCCAAACTTAAGGAGGGCAGGCAAATTGTAGAGATCATCCAAGGCACCGAGAATATACATCAGTGCTCCGCCTAAAAGGGCAACGCGGATTTTTGGCTCTCCCCATCCAAAGATGAGAATGGTGATAACAGTGGCAACAAAAATAGCCAAACCTCCAAATCGAGGTATGGGTCTCTCATGCATTCTTCTGTTATCCGTAGGTACGTCTACCGCACCGATCATGCGGGCTACCCACATGCTGACGGGAGTGGTAAAGAAAGAAATACCAAACGCCACCAGAAAAACCGGCAATAGACTTAATAGAGTAATATCTTCCATTTAGCCCTTACTTATTCTTCTCCTTCATCATGATTATCCTCTTTTCGGCCTCTTCAAGAAGCTGAACGGCCATTTCATCAGGATAACCTTCTTTAACTACTATTCTCTCTATTCCTGCATTTATGATCATCTTTGCACAGATGGAGCAAGGCTGATGGGTAACATAGATGGATGCACCCTCTATGCTATGTCCAAGAGTAGCCGCTTGAATAATGGCATTCTGCTCAGCGTGGAGAGCTCTACATAGTTCGTGTCTTTCTCCGGAAGGCACTCCCATCTTTTCTCTCAGGCATCCTCCCAGATCTCCACAGTGGGCCAGTCCACGTGGTGCTCCGTTATATCCCGTTGCGATTATATGCTTGTCCTGAACTATAACAGCACCTACGTTTCTTCTAAGACAGGTGGAGCGCCTGGCAGTAAGCTCCGCCATTTCCATGAAATACTCGTCCCAGCTGGGTCTCTTGTTTGCAACCTGATTCTTTTCTTCGCTCATTTTCCACCTGCTCTTATCTTTTAATCTCTCTATCAAAATATATCTCCGCCAAATAGAGTCCATCCGGCGGCGCAGTATGTCCTGCCTTTGTTCGGTCAAGGGATTCAAGGGCTTCCCCTACGCTTTCGGGAGTCCTTCTTCCCTGGCCTACCTCAACTAAGGTTCCAACAATTATCCTTACCATATTGTAGAGAAATCCGTCCCCCGTAACGGAGATAGTCAATTTCTCTCCTTGGCTCGCTATGAATATTTCTTTGATGGTCCTTACGGTTGTCTCCCTGGGGGTGCCCCCCGCCGCCTGGAAGGCAGCAAAGTCATGGGTCCCCACTAAATAGTCCGTAGCCCGGGACATGAGATTCACATCTATTGGTCCATCCACAAAATAGCATCTGTTTCTTTCGAAGGCAGAAGGCTCTCCCATGCTTATTCTGTACTCGTAGGTCTTCCCCGCACAATTAAACCTGGCGTGAAATTCCTCCTCCACTTCAACTGCGGAGAGAACCCGAATGGCTCCAACCTTGCTTCCGGCTCCGTTTCTTCCTCCGCTTAACATATTGTTAAGGGCAAGGGGAAGCCTTTCCACAGGGATTCCCAGATCAGCCTTAAAAGAGCAGCACTGACCCAAGGCGTGAACCCCCGCATCGGTCCTGCTGGTGCCGGAAACCTTAATATCAAGCCCCGTTACTTCCTTTAAGGCTTGCTGCAAGCTGCCCTGGACCGTGTCCAGATTCTCCTGCTCCTGCCATCCGTGAAAGGCGGAACCATCATATTCCAAAGTTAGTATGACATTCTTCTCCATGCTGACATTTTACCACGAGGGCTCATTATCCGCCACCATAAAAACAAAGAAGGAAGAAGTGGTCTTCACCATCTTCTTCCCTCTCTACCATACTATTCTTTCGGCCAAATTCCAGAAAAAGACCAGATATGCGGTAGATGCAATGGCTATATACGGTACCATTGGCACCATATCCGTCCTTTTTATCTTCTTCCTCGCCAGAAGATAGACCAGATGACCGGCGCTTAGCAAGGTTGTGGCTATAAATATCAGCACCACCCCCGAAGGTCCTGCTATAAACCCCAGGGCGGTAAAGAGCTTAATATCTCCTCCTCCAAGGGTATCCCTCTTATAGGCCATCTTGCCAATAAGAGCGAATATCAGCATGACTCCCAAGCCTATTCCCATGCCCAGGAGACATTCTTTAATACCGCTATGATAGGGTAAAAACCCCAGGCCGCAAACCATCAGAAGAGCTATAAGCTGGTCAGGCAAAATCCTATACTTCAAATCTGATATGGCAAGCTCCATCAGGAACCATATGGCCAGGGTGGCAGCCAGGGCAAATTGCCAGTCGTCGATTACCAGCTTAATATTCAGCACCACAAAAACCATGGTAAGCACATATTTCCACGGGTGGCTCTTCACCCTCTGGGTATAGGGATCCGCCAGCTCCGGATCCGGTTTTTCGTCGTAATTGGTAAGCCACTCAGCCGGCAGCTTATTGAAAACATAGACTGCGCCGTTTCCTTCCAGAACACCTATCAATATGGCCACAAGGCATTTTATTCCTATTATTCCCGCAACGGTTAAATTGGTCATCCCTAAGCCCTATCCATTATCTATTCCTGGAAAAGAGGTGTGGAGAAATACCTATCCCCTCCGTCGGGAAGAAGAACAACTATGGTCTTCCCCTGGTTTTCTTCCCTCTTGGCGACTTCCATTGCAGCCCAAAGAGCAGCTCCGGAAGAAATACCTACCAAAAGCCCCTCTGCCTTCCCCAGCTTCTTGGCCGCATCAAAGCAAACCTCATTATCCACGGTTATAATCTCATCTATTATGTCTCTGTTAAGAACCGACGGAATGAATCCCGCGCCAATTCCCTGAATCTTATGAGGTCCCGGATTTCCGCCGGAAAGGACAGGCGAGGAAGCCGGCTCCACAGCAATTATCTTTATTTCGGGTTTTTTGGACTTCAGAAACTCTCCCGTTCCCGTAAGGGTTCCGCCGGTTCCAACTCCCGCAACAAAGATATCCACCTTGCCTTCGCTGTCCCTCCAGATTTCAGGTCCCGTGGTTTTATAGTGGCAAGCCGGGTTTGCGGGATTGTCAAACTGGCCGGGAATAAAGCTTCCCGGAATATCATCCGACAATTCCCGGGCCTTGGCGATGGCCCCTGACATTCCCTTTGATTCCTCCGTCAGAACTATTTCCGCGCCGTAGGCTTTAAGAATATTTCTTCTCTCCACGCTCATGGTTTCCGGCATGGTGAGTATTATCCTATAGCCTCTGGCTGCGGCGATTGCAGCAAGACCTATTCCTGTATTTCCCGAGGTTGGTTCGATAATGGTGCTACCTTTCTTTAGGAGGCCTCTCTCCTCTGCGTCATCTATCATGGCCTTTGCTATTCTATCCTTAACGCTTCCCGACGGATTAAGACATTCCGGCTTTAGAAGAAGCCTGGCCTTAAGGCCCTCCTCTTCAGCGAGGCGGTTAGCTTCCACCAATGGTGTTCCACCGATTAATTTATCAAAGCTATCAAACACTCTATTCATGAATACTCCTTTAATATTTTCGTCTATTATACCCTAAATACTTTGCAATGAATACATAGGCACTATATGGGAAAATGCCAAAGGAAAACGCCAAGAGGTTTATTCCCTTGGCGTTCCTATAATCACATCGCTTATCAATTTGGTTAAGCCCGTCTCTATCTTTGCTCCTGAATCAGGTCCACGATTATATCGTGAAGAAGCTCTACATCATAGTCGCCGATAATCGGTTCCAGATGAGATTCACCAACTCCCGAATGATCTGTCAGGAAGACATAGGTTCCGTTGGTGCATATTGCAAGGGCTCTTCCGAAGAGCTCAGTCTCCCTTTCCGCATTGGAGGCAACCACGGGAACCAGGGTTATTCCCCTTGCGGCAGCAACCCTAACCGCCTCCTTAATGGTCTCTTCTTCTCCGTAGTGAGGCGGGGCATCGAAGATTAAGAAGGCGATCTTCTTGCAATCCTCTCTCCACTCTTCGTTTATGGCCAGGGTCTCATAAAGGGCTTCCGCCACCGCCTCCGGAGTATCTCCTCCCCCCTGGGCGTATTCGTCATTAAGAAGTTCCACCACTTCATTTACATCACCCGTAAAGGAATTGTTCTTGGTCACATACTTATCTCCGTAGTCCCTATAGAAGTTTACGGAATATGTTACACCATCGCTTCCAACAGACTCAGCTATAGAAGCAAAGTCCTTCTGGAGATATGCCAGTTCGTCACCCATGGATCCGGTGGTGTCGATGATAAACATCACCTGAAGGTCTTCTTGATATATTCCCTCCGGAGTAGTTATTATTTCTATTTCCTCCGTTGGCTTTGCTGTGGGAATGCCCTGGGGGTCCTCGGAATCGTAAACCGCAACCTCTTCATCTCCCTTGATAAGAGAGTATTCTACGCCGTTTACCATCACATAGGATGATTCATAACCCTCCGGAACGAAGAGATACGCCCTTCCATCCTTATCTGTTCTGGCAGTCCAGATCAGCTCTCCTCCCGTGCTGTAAAGCTCCACTGCTTCGTTTCTAAGTCCATTGCCCTCTTCATCGCGAACATCAACCTGCACCCTATTTCTGGGATCGATTCCGTAGGATGGGAAGTAGATGCTTCCGGAATTAACCAGATTGGTGAAGAAAGGCCAGTTGTCGTTATCCTTCCATCTTCCCGCAGTTAGAACAAAGGCTTCGCCCTGGGGAATATGCGGTTCATCAATATCTATCACTTCTGCGGGAGTCTCCGTAGTAGTTTCCGTATCAGCCTCCGCAGCATCTCCTTCAAAGGCTTCTTCGTATTCCGCCTCATATTCCGCTTCTTCAGCCGCCGGCTCTTTAGCTGCCGCCGGCGTAGATTCGGATGTCTTCTCCTCTTCCATCACTTCCTCGTAGAGGACGTCATTCTTGGCAAAATCAAATAGTCCGGTCTTGCTGCCTATTCCCACTACCAGAAGGAGACTTGCTGCTATAGCGCCAACGCTATACCAAAGCTTTTTCCGGTTTTTCCCCGGAGACGTCTTTCCTTTTTCTTCTGCTCCTGCCTCATTTACGATCAACGTAAGTTCCGAGTCAGTTTTTGCTTCCTTTATATACTCTTCATCGGCCAAGCCGATGGCATCTATGATTCTCTCGGCTTTTGCTCTTCTATCTTCACTCATATTTCAATACCCTCGCTTTTAAGATGCTCTTTAAGTCTGTCTCTTGTCCTCTTAAGCATCATCTTCACTTTGCTGCTCCCAAAACCAAACCGGCCGGCGATCTCTTCTATGGAATCGAAATACCAATATCTGCAGAGAAAAACCTTTCTTTCATCCGGAGCGAGGCCGCCCAGGAATCCGTTGATGGCTTCTCCCAATGCCTCCTCTTCAAGATGGCTCTCCGCATTGGAAGGCGCAGCCACCATCTCCAGGATCTCATCCAAGGCAAGGTCGTATTCCCCGCCTCCACGCTTTGCTGCGGAATAGGCTCTAACTATTTTCAAGGCCAGGTTTCTTGTAATCCTTCCTAAAAAGGTTCTCAACACATTGGGTCTGGCCGGCGGCATGGCATTCCAAGCGCCGAGGTAGGTGTCGCTGACACACTCTCGGGAATCCTCACTGTTGGAAAGGATATGGTAAGCAATGGAATAGCAATAGCCATCATACTTCTTTTGAGTTTCTTCTATTGCACTTTCGTCCCGTTGCCAGTACAGGTCTATAATCTTATTATCTTCCACCTTTTCCTCCTCGGCGCTACACTAACAGGGCCCTTCACCTATATACTACCAAAAAAACATGGCCGGTCACCGGATTTTGAAAAAAACTTCATTGGTCAAATGTTATTCTTTGGTATAGTATGTATTTATAGACATTATTTGAGGCATTATTTGATTTGACTTTGGAGACAGCATGACATTTTGGGATTATTTTTTCGCTAAAGAAGGAGAAGTTCCTCAGGAATATATGTGGAGCCTTTACGATTCAGGTCACCTTACTTGGCTGGCGGGAATCGCTATCATGTGGATCATCTCATGCATCCTCTTTCGGAAGGCTTCACCATCAAAGCAAGACCGAATTCTAAAGGGCTTGGCCATATGGATTGCAATTCAGGAAATCATCAAAGATTTGGTTTTCTATTTCATGGGCACCCTTGCCTACGAGCATCTTCCCCTTCACCTTTGCGGAATATCCATTTTCTTCACCCTATGGTACGCCTTCAAGCCCGGCGACCTTTGCGGTGCATATATCTACGGCGTTTCCCTTCCCGGTGCTTTGTCAGCCCTCATATTTGCTGACTGGACTCAGCTACCCATCTGTTGCTTCTCCGCCCTGAACTCCTGGACCATTCATGCCTGGCTTGTACTCTTTGCTCTTCTGGTCCTGACCTCAGG
>CAJOQI010000125.1 GCA_905236895.1 uncultured Peptostreptococcaceae bacterium
GATGGCTACGGATACTGCCTCTATTTCTTCGCTTCCGAATATCCCCACCACGCTACAGCATCAACGGATTTATCAAGCTACTCCGCTTTTTCGGAGGAGGATAGCGTTAGATACGCTTTGATCTATCACTATTTGGAAAACAAAAGCGGATATAACAGCGGATACGGTCATGCTCTTGCGGCCCTATATTCATGGACCAAGCTTGGTGTACGTCTATTGGTGGAAACCGCCATAGGGGGAAGCTTTTCGGATTACGCGTCGGAATATATTTCCTTGGCTTTGGGTGAATTGAATACGAGTCAGATCTTTGCCATCTTTGCGGATGCGGAGGAATATGCCCGCAGCAATCCTGATGGTCTGGAGGGAGAAACAAGAATCTATTGGGACGAGACCAGCGCCAATGGAAAACTTCAGCCCATGGTCGTAACCCGTACTTGGGAATCGAAGGGAAGGCTAAAACTGAAGAAGGAATCTGCGAGTCCGGAACTTACCAATGGAAATGATTGTTATTCCTTAAGTGGCGCATCATTTCAGGCCTTTGATAATCCGGGCCTTTCGGGAGACCCCATAGCAAGGCTTATTACCGACGAAGAAGGTAATACGGAGACAGTAGAGTTAAAGGCGGGAACCTATTATGTTAAGGAGGTAGAGGCACCTTATGGTTTTTTTCTTGATTCCTCAACAAAAGAAGTGCAGGTGAACAGCGGAGAGACCGCGGTAATAGAGTTTAAGGACATTCCTCTTAAGGACTCAGCAAATCTTGCTATCCGTAAACTTTCCGGAACCACAGGAAAATTGGTAAGTGATGAGAACAGTATTGCGGTTTTCAAGGTGGAGTTTTGGACCAATGATAGCTGGCAGGGCAGTCCTGCCAAGACGTGGTATTTCCAAACAAAGAATAGAAGCACCGGTGAGGTAGGCATTGCTTCCCTAAAAAGGGCCGGCTGTCTGGCAGAAGGCTATGTGAACGATTCCTTCTATATGAATGGAGAAGAAATAATATTTCCCCTGGGAAGCATTAGGATTACCGAAGAAAAAGCTCCCGATGGATTTCTTCCGCTGGATTTGGAGGTTAAGGGTGTGATTATTCCCGATGATTCAGGTGAAGAGACCTTGATCAGATGGGAGACAGAAGAACTCCCTAAGGTTCTTGAATACGGCAAGGATGGTCAGATTTCCATCTACGATAAAGAAGTCTATGGAGGAGTAAGGGTTTACAAGGAAAGCGTCGAGAGGGGGAAGAATGCTGAAGGGGACGGAACCTTAGGTAAGACTGTGTTCACGATTTTCAATAACAGCGGCAAAACCATCCTCCTTAAAGATGGAACCGAAATTGAAAATGGTAATCCCATAATGGATTTGGTTGCAGAGGATAATGGCATAGCTGAAACCTCCAAGGATGCACTTACCACGGGGAAATACTATGTAATGGAGAAGAAAGCACCGACGGGATATAACCTCAACGATTCCAAGAGGATAGCTTTTGAAATTGGTGGGGCAAGAGAGGACGATGGAAAAATCGTTGATTTAAGAAACAATCCTATTAAAAACAATTCCATAAAAGGTGATGTGAAGATTGAAAAATGGGACAGGGAATTAGATAAGAAAGTCAGTCAAGGAGATGGGGACTTTAGTGGAATTAAGTTTCAGATTATCAATAAGAGCAAGAATCCTGTGGTAGTTGGTGGGGTAGAATATGGGGTCAATAAGGTGATAGAAAACACCCTCTTGACTATCGACGCTACGGGCGAAGCCAGAACCAGGGGAAAGAGGCTTCCTTACGGAACCTATGAAATCAAAGAAATCGAAACCAACGGAAAATATCTTTTGACGGATGGAAAGGCGAAGACTTTTGAAATACGTGAGGATGGGGCTTTGGTGGATAAGGACAAAGACGAAAATGCTCTGGTGTTCAAGGACAACGTGATTCGAGGAGGTGTTAAGTTTAGAAAGATTGATGATGAGAGCGGTGCTGATTCACCTCAAGGTTTTGCAGACCTCCAAGGAGCGGAGATTACCATATATAACAATTCCAAGGGAAAGGTTTTGGTGAAAGGAGTTGAGTACGGCAAAAACGAAGCGGTGCTTACCCTTAAAACCAAGACCGACGGAACCGCAACCACGGGAAAGAGGGATCTTCCGTATGGCAGCTATTATGCGGTGGAAACCAAGGCAAGCGAAGGTTACGAGATAAACCGAGGCTGGCGAGTTGATTTCGAAATTCGTCAGGAGGGGGTGATAGTGGATATGGCAAAGAACACACCCTTGGAAGAAGAGATAATAAGAGGTGATGCATCCTGGTTCAAGGTGGATATTGATGGATCTCATTTGGGTAATATTCCTTTCCTGGTATCAAGACTTGACGAAGAAGGAAATGTGGTTGAGAGCCACGTGATTCTAACGGATGAAAAGGGAAGGCTGAATACCAAGGAGCGTCCGAAGTCCGGAGAAAAGGTTAATTCTTTGGACTCCTTCCTTGAGAAGGGAATATATAAAGGTCCCATGGATAGCACCACGGGAATATGGTTTGGAGAGCAGTCCGCCATGGCTGATGGAAGAGGTTCCTTTATCTATGCAAAGTATCTGATTGAAGAACTGCCCTGTGATGGCGGGGAAAACAGTGACATGCTTAAGCAGCTCCTCTTTAGCGATACCTTTGATATGTCCAAGGACTTTACGGAGGGAAAGCTTTTCCAACTGGATAATATATTCGTAAACCTTATTGTTCATCTTGAATCGGATTTGATTGACGAGGCCTCGGGAACAAAGACCGTGTCGCTCCTTAAAAATGCCAAGGTGACAGATAGCCTTCGTTGGGATCATCTAAAGATTGGACAGGAATATAAACTGAAGACGGAAATATACTATGAGGATGGGGAAGGAAATATCACCCTTTTGGGAGAAAACACCCAGCCTCTGGTTCCCAAGAATGTGGACGGGACCAATACTTCCTATGGCATAGAATCGAATACTGTAACAATAGATACTTCGGGCCTCAAGAAAGGCACGCTTCACGGAGTGGATTATATCTATGCGGTGGTAAATGGTGAGGATATACTGGTAGCATCTCACAACAAAGAGTTAAACACGGAGAGGCAGACCCTGGGTATTCCTTCTTTAAGAACCGTAGCAAGAGACGGATATTCCGGTGGACATATGGGAACGGTTAACGAAGAGGGTAAAATTATCGACAGAGTTATGTACGAGAATCTTCCAAAGGACAAAACCTTCCTCTTTGAGGCAGTCTTGAGATTTGTCGATACGGGGGAAGAAATAGCCAAGGTTAATCGAGTTGTCAGGATTAGCGATAGAGTGGAAGAGCCGATACTGAAAAAAGACGGTTCATATACAGCGCCATCCACAGGAGAGATAGATATGCCTGAGTTTGTTTTCCCTTTAAGCGGAGAGGAGGGAATCCCTGAAATCAAGGGAAAAACCCTGGTGGTGACTGAGACGGTCTATGACTACGATACAGATGAAAAATATATTGACCATTACGATCTTAATGATAAAGACCAGTCCATAACATATATCAAGGTTGGAACCACAGCGAAAGATGAGAGGACGGGAGGTCACACGGGAACTGTCGGGGAAAAGAGTAAGGTGGTTGATGAAGTTAAGATTGAAAACTGCCTTATTGGCGAAACCTATGAAGTGACGGGAAGATTTGTTGACAAGGAAACTCTGGAAGTCCTCGGGGAAGCTGAACCGGTATCCTTTGTTGCAGAAGAAAAGACGGAATACGTAAATATTGAGTTCGAGATTGATGCAAAAAACCTCGGAGGCAGGTCAGGAATGGCCTTCGAATATATAACCCATAACGGATATAAGGTTGGAGGACACGAAGACCCGGAGGACAAAGAGCAGATTATAAACTATCCCCGGGTGAGGACCACCGCAGCTGACGGAGCGACGGAAAGTCATACGGGAGTCATTGGAAAAGCAAATATAGTTGATAAAGTGGAACTTAAAAACTTAACTGTGGGCGATAAATACAAGATAGTGGGAACTATTTACAATAGCGATGGAAAGGCCCTTGAAGTTAAGGGGAAACCTTTGGTGAAGGAATCAAAAGCCTTTGTTGCCCACAAGGTGGATATGATGATGGACATAAGCTTTGATGTGAATACCGAGGGGATGGAAGGCAAATCTCTGGTGGTTTTCGAAAAACTGATTCATATTGGAGCTGAGGAAAGAGAGGTGGCATGTCACGAAGATCCCAAGGACAAAGGGCAGACAATTAATTATCCGAACCTTCACACCAATGCCAGCGACGGAAAGACCCAGGAACAAATCGGCACGGTGGCTCAAGATGGAAGCAATGAGATCATAATCGATACGGTGACTTATAAAAACCTTACACCCGGTGAAACCTATAAAATAAAGGGAGACCTTCACTATAAAGAGGATTTCGTGGATGCAAATGGGAAAAAGCATAAGGCAGGGGATATTGTTAAGGACGAGAAGGGAAATGCAGTTAGGGCGGAAGAAACCTTCCTGGTGGAAAAATCGGACTATTTCGTAATCTTGGCATATGAGGTGCCTTCCTATCTGCTAAAGGGAAGTACCATTGTGGTATTTGAAGATCTCTACCAAGGAGAGACTCTCCTCATATCCCACGCAGATTTAGAGGACGATAATCAAAGGATTGATTATCCGGATGTTAGAACCAAGGCAAGGGATGATTTAACCAAGGGATGTGTCGGGCAGGTACGGGAAGAAGTGACACTGGTGGACTTGGTTAGCTTAAGCAATCTGACCGTGGGTAAAGAATATACTGTTGAAGGATATCTTATGAACCGGGAAAGTGGAGAAAGGTATCTGGATGGCAAAGGAAAAGATGTGAAAGGAGAGCCTGTTACATTCATAGCCGAAAGCAAGGATGAAAAGGTGGAAATGAAGTTCGTCTTTGATGGATCCAATCTTGGAGGAACCTCCCTTGTTGTCTATGAAGACCTAAAGTATCAGGACAGGGTAGTGGCATTCCATCACAATATTAAGTCATCTTCTCAGACCGTTGAATTCCCGGAAATAGGGACTGCGGCAACGGATGGACAGGGGAATAAGACTGTAGGACTATCAAAGAATATGACCTTGCTTGATATGATTGAATACAGGAATCTTGCTCCGGGTAAATACCGAGTCATAACGGAAGTTGTTGTAAAGGACAGTGAAGAGGTTATAAACCGTGAAGAAAGGGATGTGAAGATAAAAGAAAAAGATGGAATGGTTAAGATAAAAACCAAGGTAGATACTACCGATTTGGCAGGTAAGGATATTGTATTCTTCGAAACCATTGAATCGATGAACCCTGAGGGCGACTATGTGAAGGTAGCTGAACACAGGGATATAGAGGATGAGAATCAGACCATAAGGGTGGAGAAACCACCTGTGGTAAAAACGGGAGATGAAAGCCAAGGTACCGTTTATATGATGCTTATGATGACAGCAATGGTATTGCTTGGAATGATGGGCTATACCCGTAGAAAAACAATTGGCACTTAAGGGGTAAAAGCAGAATGGAAATCAGAGTCCCCGCCTTTTCAGGCGGGGACTTTTGTGTTATACTTTGACAGCTGACTTAAATAGCATGGAGACGTATCGAAGTGGTCATAACGAGCCGCACTCGAAATGCGGTTGTCCGCAAGGGCACGTGGGTTCAAATCCCACCGTCTCCGCCAATAGAAAAAGAGCCCCCGTGGGGGTTCTTTTGATTACAATATAATCTGCGCCAGGAATACCACCAAGCAGCATAGGACTGCAACGAAGAACATATTGGCGCCAAGCCAAGAGGCGATTATTCCCACAACCAGGGCAAGAAGGCCGTAGATGGGTTCTTCCGTGGCTCCAAGTATGGCAGGGAAGGTCATGACCGCAAGGGTTACATAGGGCACATAGAATAAAAATGATTTTATGAATTGGTTTTCTATGGGCTTCTTTATTAAGGTCAGCGGAAGAACTCTGATTAGATATGTTACCAAGGCGGAGATTAATATATAGGACCAAGGATTAGTTACCATCATCAACCTCCTTTCCTTCCGCTTCTCCTGTGAAAGGGAAGAGCACAGCCACCACCGAAGAAATCAGAACCGTTAGAATGATTATTTTTGTGCCCTCTGAAAGGGCGGTGGTTAGAGGAAGCTTTGCCAACAGATAACTTAAGAGAAAGCTGATTATTATGGCTCCCGCAACAACTTTGTTCTTCTTGGCGGCAGGAATAATAATGGCTAAAAACATTCCGTAAAGAGCCACACTTAATGCGCTTGAAATATTCGATGGCAGTACGTCACCTGCCATAACGCCAAAGGTGGTTCCAAGAGCCCACATTGGTGATGCCACAAGGACCGCGCCGTAGGTGAAAAAAGGATTAATGGGACTTCCTTGGAGGATGGACACGGCGAATAATTCGTCCGTTACATAGTGGCCCAGAATGAATCGATGATAATATGGTGTGTCGGGATTTAGCCTTTGAGCTAGTGCGGTGCTCATAAGAAGGTATCGGGCATTGGCTATAAATGCAACTGCAGCGATTTCCAGAATGGTTGCTCCGGTGCCGATCAAAGCGTAATTAGCGTATTGCCCGGCAGATGCGTGGGTTAGGAGACTGGATATCAAAGCCTGGAGAGGGGTTATTCCCACGCTGCGACCGAAGACCCCAAGGGAAAACCCTACGGCAAAATACCCCAGACCGATGGGGATTCCATACTTTGCTCCTTCAACCAATTTTTTTTTGCTATAGCCAGAATACATATATATTGAACTCCGTTTATAGAAATAAAACATATAATAGTCCGAAAGACATTGTATCACAGAGAAGCGGAAAACGACAGGGAATCAGGGAACTTCAGAGAGAAACTTGTCAGAGATATGGAGGGAGAGTACAATTAAGCAAATAAGATCTTAAAAGAGAATAAACCCATGAAGGAAAAAACAAAAAAACAGGAAACGAGAAACTACGTATATATCTTAAGATGTTCCGATGGCACTCTTTATACAGGATGGACAACGGATCCGGAAAAGAGGCTGAAAACCCATAACGAAGGAAAGGGTGCCAAATATACCAGAAGCAGGAGACCCGTAGAAATGGTATATTTGGAGCCCCTTGATAGCAAGGAAGAA
>CAJOQI010000126.1 GCA_905236895.1 uncultured Peptostreptococcaceae bacterium
CATGATCCAAAGGCCGGGAAGATTGGCGGATATGATGGAGATAGGAAGAGCCATTGGCCTTGAACCCAAAACCTTAAGGGTCATAGAAGGAAAGGTGAACGAAAAGCCTTCCCTGATACTTATGAGATTTCAAAAGGGCGGAGGAGAGAACTTCGAAATACTGGAACCCTGGGCAATCAGGGATGAAGAAGGTAATTACACCCCGGAACTTCTGGGGGTTTATGAACGGATAAAAGAAAAAGCCAAATAATATTTATGGAGGTGCCCAAATGATTACTGTAGATCTTAAGCTGGTTGGAGTGGTGCTGCTTATAATGGTAGCCATAGTGCTGATGATTTTCCTCATCATAGCCGTATCCAATTTAACCAAGACCCTTAAGAAACTTAACGGAATTCTTGATGATGCTTCTGTTGTTACAAACATCGTTCAGGAAAAGGCAAAGGAAACAAAGCCCGTAGTTGACGATCTTTCCAGCGCAATCGTAAGCTTTTCCAGAGCTGCAAAGGGAGAAGAGAATCGCATTCAGTCCCTTTCCAGCGTTGCGAAGTCATTGAGTTCAATGGTTTCGATTATTAAGAATAATAAATAAGCCTGAAAGGAGATAATGATGAAGGCAACAGGTATTGTTAGACCGGTGGATCCACTGGGCAGAGTAGTTATTCCAATCGAACTTCGCAGAAACCTGGGAATAGAAACAGACGACTCCCTTGAGGTTTTTGTTGATGGCCAGTTTATTATGCTTAAGAAATATGAGCCCGCTTGTGTCTTCTGCGGAAGCGGCAAGGACATTCAGCAGGTTAAGGGTAAAAATGTTTGCAAAAAATGTATTTCTGATATGAGGAAACTGTAGTGGCAAAGTATTTAGTACAGGAAAGTGGACCTCTTAGAGGAACGGTCCACATTAGCGGCGCAAAGAATGCCGTGCTTCCTTTGATGGCTGCGTCGATCCTCACCAAGGAGCCCTGCAGAATAAAGGATGTTCCAAACCTCTTGGATGTGGAGGTTATGTGCCGAATCCTTAGGGATATTTGCGGAACCATAGTTGAAAACGAAGGGGATGAATACGGAACCCTTCTGATAGATATGGGACCTCTTTGCAAGACCGAGGCGGAGAGGGATTTGGCTATTCAAATGAGAGCCTCCTTCCTTATTATGGGACCCCTCCTTTCAAGGGAAGGAAAAGCGAAGGTATATATGCCCGGCGGATGTACCATAGGTGCGCGTCCCATAGATCTTCATCTTAAAGGATTTGAAGCTATGGGTGCAGAGGTTGTGGCAAAGGATGATTATGTTGAAGCCACAGCACCTGAAGGCGGTCTGGTAGGCAGTAGAATTTATTTGGACTTCCCCAGCGTCGGAGCAACGGAAAATATTATGATGGCCGCGGTTTTGGCAAAGGGAACCACATATATTGAGAATGCTGCGGAGGAACCTGAAATCGTAGACCTGGCCAATTTCTTAAATAAGATGGGTGCCAAGATTAAAGGCGCAGGTACGGACATCATTAAGATAGAAGGGGTTGAGTCCCTCCACGGAGCAACCCATACGGTCATTCCCGACAGAATAGAGACGGGAACCTTTATGCTTGCTGCAGCCATCACAAGAGGTGAGGTGCTGATTAAGAATATAGTTCCGGATCACGTGAGACCTATTGCATCAAAGCTTAGGGAATGCGGAGTTACGGTGGAGTTGACCGACGAGGGTCTCTATGTAAATGGCGGAGACAGAAAGCTGGTTGCCACGGATATTAAGACACTTCCATATCCGGGATTCCCCACGGATATCCAGTCTCCATTTATGGCCTTCCTTACAACCGTTGAAGGAGCCAGCACCGTTAAGGAAACGGTTTTTGAAAATCGTTTTATGCATGTGGCTGAGCTTAACAGAATGGGGGCCAAGATAAGGACCGAAGGAAACAGAGCCTTTATTCAGGGTGGAAAGCAGCTGGAAGGAACAAAGGTTATTGCAACGGACCTGAGAGCAGGGGCAGCCATGGTTTTGGCGGCGCTTGCGGCAAAGGGCACAACGGAGGTTGAAAAAATCTCCCATATTGAAAGAGGCTATGAGGATTTTGTTGAAAAGTTCAGATCCCTCGGAGCCAGTATATTAAAGATTGAGGATTAATTTTGATAACTGTTTTTACAAGAGTGCTGGTTATATTTGCCATGATCGGAGTCGGATTCATGGCGAACAAGGTTGGCATTCTACCTCTTGAATCGAAAAAATATCTCACGGATCTTTTGCTTTCCATAAGCCTTCCGTGCATGATCATAAGCTCCATGCTGGGGAAGACCCTGGACGGAGAAACCAAGAAGGAGACCCAGCTGGTGCTAATCGGGTCTCTGGCTTTTTTCATCTTGGCATCTATCGGTGCACTTTTTGCTCTTAGGTTGATGAAGAGAACTCCGGTGGAAGACCAAGGAGTTCTCATGGTAATCATGGTTGCGGTGAATTCCGGGTTTATGGGATTTCCTATTTCCAAGGCGGCCTTTGGAGACCATATTTTCTTCCTCATGGTGATGCAGAATATCGTTCTGAACTTCTATATGTTTGGTATTGCTGCAATTCAGATGCACTATAGGGACGCGGAGAAGAAGGCCTTTTTGGGATCGTTGAAAGCCGTCATCAATCCACCGGTTATAGCGGTGATTATTGGATTTGCCCTTATGGTAGCAAAGGTGAATCTTCCTTCGGGAGTAGTTGACTTTGTGGATATGATGGGTGATGCCACCATACCTCTATCCATGATAGTGGTGGGACTTCAGCTGGCGGGAAGCAATTTTTCCAAGCTGCTGGTAAACAGGGATTTAATAACGTCATCCCTAATAAATGTATTGGCTGTTCCCATAATCACTCTGACCCTGATACACTTTCTTCCAATCCCCAATACGGTTAAGATAACTCTGGCCTTTGCCAGCGCATTTCCCTGTGCCGTTGCGGTTGTTGGAGTTGCGATTAAGGAAGGAAAGAATTCCGAGCTTATGGCAGGGGGCGTAGCTCTTACGACCATATTGTCACTGTTTACTTTGCCTGTAATGGCTGCCATACTTCAGTGGCTATATCTATAAGAAGCAGCTTTTAGACCTGGTAAAGAGCAATAAAGAGAAATAAGTATGAAGAGAATAATAGTGGCTTCAAGAAATGCCCATAAAATAGAAGAAATCGAAAAGATTACCCGGAAGTATGGCTTTCAGGTGGTTTCCCGTGACGACGCCGGACTTCCCAAAGAGGAAGTGGAGGAGGACGGAAAGACCTTTGAGGAGAATTCCTATAAAAAAGCAAAAGCCATATGGGATATTTGTCATGAAATGGTTATCGCTGACGATTCGGGACTGATGGTTGATGCCCTTGGAGGAGCTCCCGGGGTCTACTCCGCTCGGTTTGCCGGGGAGGATGGGAATTACCAAAGAAACAATGATTTGCTATTGGCTTTGCTTGATGGTTTTTCTGAGGAAAACAGGGGAGCAAAGTTCGTAACAGTGATTACGCTGATCGATCCCGAGGGTAATACCATTGTTGCCAGAGGGGAGTGCCTGGGAAGTATTTTGGGAGAGCCCAGAGGTGAAGGGGGATTTGGATATGACCCTCTGTTTTTGCCGGAGGGATATGAGGTGAGCTTCGCCGAGATGGCTTCCGAGGAAAAGAATGCCATAAGTCACAGGGCAAGGGCCCTGGAGGAATTGGAGAAGAGACTCAAAGAGTTATAGACATTCGGGTAAGGACATGAGAAAGAGACTGCTGAAAATGATATACCTGGGAATACAGAAGTTCCAGGACCCATATTATCAGGGAGTTGCGGCCCAAGTGGCTTTCTTTTTCATTCTTTCTATCGTTCCCATTCTTCTTCTGCTGTCTCAGCTATTGGGACTGTTCAATTTGTCTGCGGATTTCATTACGGAACTTCTTGGAGATAATATTCCTTTGACGGGGAATCTAAAAGAATATATCGATAGCGTTCTAAAATTTGAACCTCAGACTACAACCAATATAATCTTGGTGATAGCCTCCGTATGGGCGGCTTCCAGAATCCAGTTTACATTGATGAGGATTACAAACTATACCTTTACGGAGGGAAGGGAACCGGGAAGCTTTTTTAAGGATAGGGCCAGGTCCCTCCTCACCGTGGTTATTACTGTAGTGTCGCTGGTACTTATAGTTATGATTCAGTCCTACGGCGGTGTGATAGTTAGGCTCCTTGCGGACAGGCTGTTAATCAGCGAGGGAGTTGATAAACTGTGGAATGTATTGAGGTGGCCCGTTGCGGGACTGATATATGTACTGGTAATATCTGTAAACTACTATCTGCTGCCATCCAATAGGAGAAAGTTTAAGGATATATTGCCCGGCAGTATATTCAGCGCAGTGGGGATGTTGATAGTCACCATGGTCTACTCCTTCTATACATCAAGGGCGGTAAACAACAATATTCTCTATGGATCAATGGCCAGTATAGCGGTGCTGATGTTCTGGTTCTATTTCATCTCTTGGGTCCTTTGTTTAGGCATCTTGGTTAACAAGGTTTGGTGGGATACAAGGGAGAATTCTTAAAAAGTCTTAAGAAACAAAAAGTCACAAAGAAATGCCGATAAACGTTGGAATATCAACGAGAATCGGCATTTTTGAATTGTGTGTTTTTTGTGAAGTATTGGGCTTTTTTGTTGACTTAAGGGTTTTCTTAATATACCATTCTCATGTCAAAAGGGAGAAAGGCGAAAAGACTTTTTGTATGAGTAAAAAAGTAAATACACTATTATATAAACTAATGGCTGTAGGAATGGCCGGCGCTTTGACCCTCGGTTCTGCCGCTCCGGCAAGAGCTGAAGGTTCGGACGGAAACCCGGAGGGAATCAGCGATGTGGCTCAGGCAATTGTTATGACAGTCGAGGATGCCACGGTGGACGACAGTTATTACGAGCTGGTTCTGGGTGGAGAGGTATTTGCCACTTTCGAGAAGAAATACGATGCAGAAGGAATCATCCAGTGTATCGAGGACCACTTCGTATTTGACGATATGGAGGAAGCCACACTTACCTTCATTCCTGAGTTAAAGGTTGAGAAGAAATCCTTGGAGGGAGCAAACCCCACCTTTGATGCGGATGTAAATGATGTAATCACTCGCTTGATGAGAGGTGGCAACGAAAAGATCGTATATGTATCCGTGGAGGGAGATTCCTTCGGAGGAATTGCCGACGTATTCGGTGTTGACTATGAAAGACTTAAGGTTTTGAATCCCGAAGTGGATCCCGAAGATCTTCAGGAAGGTACTCTTCTCATCATAAGACCTGCGGAACCTCTTCTTACAATCCAGGTTGAATACCAGGAGGAGAGAGAGAAGGAAATAGAGTTCGAGAGGATCAAGGAAGAATCGGAAGAAGTTCCTACCGGTCAGAAGGTTTTATATCAGGAGGGTGAAAAGGGCTTTGCCATCACCACAGACAGGGTAGTCAAGATTAACGGAATTGAATCTTCAAGAGAGGAACTCTCCAGAGAGGTAATCTGGGAAGCTCAGGACGAGATCGTCATAATCGGAACAGGCGAGGTCGAGGAATCGGAAGAAGGCTGGGACGAAGAATCCGAAGAAACCTGGGAAGAAGAATCCGAGGAGACCTGGGAAGAAGAAACCTGGGAAGAAACAGAGGAAACTTATGAAGAGGTTTATGAGGAGACTTGGGAAGAAGAATCCTCAGAAGAGAGCTCTTCTGAAGAAGTTGTTAGAAGCGAACCCAGTACTCCTTCCACCGACAGCTATGAAGAGGGAGTAAGAATTGCAAACTACGCAATGCAGTTCATTGGTAATCCATATGTTTGGGGCGGCACCAGCTTGACCAACGGATGTGACTGTTCCGGATTTGTTTACAGGGTATATCAGGATATGGGATACAATGTAGCAAGAATGCCTGAAGATAGTTCCATGGCCTATGTGGTTAGCAATAGCGATCTCCAGCCAGGAGACATCATCTGCTATCCTCACCACAATGCCCTCTATATCGGAGGCGGACAGTGCGTGGAAGCTCTCAACTATGAGAGAGGAATCTGTATCTGTCCTCTCGGTTATTCCGACAGTTACTACTATGCTGTCAGGATAGTAAGATAAGAAGAATATAGTCAGAAGAGTTGAGCCTCTCCCCGAAGCGTTGATAATGCTTGGGAGAGGCTCTTTTGTTTGTAGAAATATTGGAATTTCAATGGTTGGGGGGGATGGAAATAAGAGGAAAAACAGGGCGGTTATAATGGTTGCATAAAACCGCCGTCTATACAGTATTCTATGAATAAATATGCATCATTTCCTTAAGAACTCTTAAGAAAATTAAGAAACTAAAAAATGGAGTTATCGTTGAAATATCAATAAGTATAGCCATTTTGCAATGTGTAGTTTATGTGAAATCTCTTAAGAAACTGTTGACTTATTTATGCATATATAATACCATACAGGAGACAGCGAAAGAAGGGCAAATTAGGTCTGATGACCATAAGGCATTTATTGCGGAAAGGACAAAAGATCCAAAATGAGTATTGGCAAAACAGTTTCAGTTAGGAGGGCGTCAAGCTTCTTTGCCATCATGATGGTAGTGATGCTGACGCTGATGATGATTTCCACGACAGCGGTATTCGCTGCAGGAAGCGAACAACAGAATACAGACCAGACTTCTGAGGAGTCTCAGAACAAGGCTATTATAGATGCAATCAGTAATGCACCCATAGTCGAGACTATTAACCAGGTAGCTGAAGAGGGAGACAATTCCTACTATATGCTCACACTGTCCGGTCATGTGGTAGCGACTTTTGAAAACGAAAGAGATGCAAAAGACGTTATCCAGATTATCGACGATCACTTTGCTCATACCGAAATTGAGGGAGCAGTTATTACCACCGAACCTGAATTGAAGGTGGAAAGAGTAAGGGTCGAGTCCAAGGACGATTATCCCGAATTTGATGATGTGAACGATACAGTTACATATCTCGTAAGAGGAGATGGGGATACGGTATACTTCACCAACGAAGGCGATACACTTTGGGATGTTGCACTGGCATACGGTGTAAACGTGGACGATGTAGTAAAGCTTAACCCCCATATCGACCCGGAGGTATTGGGAAGCGGAACAAGAGTGATAGTGCAGAAAGCGCAGCCTCTTGTAAGAGTAAAGATCGAATACGACGAAGTAGTAGAAAAGAAGATCAAGTATAGGACTGTAGAGAAAGAGACAGAAGATCTTACTGAGGGCGTCAAGGAAGTATATCAGGAAGGATATGCGGGGTACGCACTTTCTACCGAGCGCGTTACACTGATTAACGGCCAAGAGTATAGCAGAGAAGAAATCGACAGAGAGATAATTTCAGAACCTCAGGACACCATAATCCTTATCGGAACCTCAGAGCCTGTAGAGGAAGTTGAAGAAGAGGAAGAAGTCGAAGAGGAAATAGAATACTACGAAGAAGGGGAAGAAGAAGCTGAAGCAGAGGCTGAAGCGGAAGCAATTGCTGCTGCTGGAGAATCCTCCGAAACAGAGTCTGTGGAGAGCGAGTCAGTTGCAGCTCCTTATAGCGGTGGTGCTCTTGCATGGCCCCTTAGCGGAGATGTAACCTATGGATTCGGATATAGAACTGCACCTATTGCCGGAGCCTCCACCTATCACGAAGGTATCGACATCTGTGCACCATATGCGACTCCTATCTGTGCAGCAGCATCCGGAACCGTAACCCTTGCAGGATGGCATTATGGATACGGCTATGCCGTAATCATTGACCACGGTAACGGATTGTCCACACTCTATGGACACTGCAGCTCCTTGGGAGTATCTGTTGGACAGAATGTATCCACAGGTCAGGTTATAGCCTATGTTGGCTCAACAGGTATATCCAGTGCAAACCATTGCCACTTCGAAGTAAGAGAAAATGGTACAGCTGTTGACCCATATAACTATCTTTAGGAATTAGAAAAAAACCGTTTAAGGAACTGTGTAGACTCTACACAGTTCCTTTTTTATGTCAAGAGAATCATAAGAATTCTTCATAAACATTTCATCATTAATCTGTTATTATATAAATGTTAATTATTATTGTATCGAAAGCAGGGAAGAGATGACAAAGAAAGGCAAAATAGCAATAGGAATAATCGCACTTCTAGTAGTAGCCGGAGTGGGTGGATTCCTCTATATGAGGAATAATGCTCCCACAATGGATGGGGATGTGGTATATATTCAGAAGGTTTCCGATCTGACCAGAGGTTGGTTCGCGGCGGAGAGATATTCCGGCGTTGTTGAAGCACAAAAAACTCAGATCTATAAGAGGGACGCGGAAAGACTTATTGAGGAAATCTATGTTTCCGTTGGAGATGAAGTAAAGGTAGGAACACCCCTATATAAATATGATGTAAAGCAGGCGGAGAATACTATCGAGAGCGCCTATCTTGACATAGAAGGAATCAATAACGAAATCGCTGTGCTTAGGGCAGCGGGAAACACTACGGAGATTCAGCTTGCCATTGCGGAAAAGGAATTGGAAATCAAGCAAAAACAGGCGGATGTAGAAAACCTCAAGAAGGAAATAGAAAACTCAGAGGTGCTTTCCGTAACCGCAGGAACGGTTAAATCCATCAACCCTGATGGAGGTTACGACAATAACGGAAACGAGCTTCCTTTAATTGCGGTTACAGAGGAAGGTGACTTCAGAGTTAAGGGTAAGATCAGTGAGCAAAGCATTGGACTTCTTACGGTCGGCCAGGAGGTAATCATCCGCTCCAGAGTTGACGAGAGCAAGACCTGGGCCGGAACCATAAACAGTATCGAAAAGGAACCGGAAACCAGCCAAAACGATATGATGTATTACGGAAGCAGCGGTGAATCTGCCTCTTCCTATCCATTTTTTATCACCATGCCTTCCACAGAGGGACTTATGCTGGGACAACATGTATTTATTGAGCCGGACTACGGTCAGGGGGTTGTAAAAGAAGGCCTTTGGCTGGACATGAGTTTTATAGACATGGATGAGAATGGCGACCCCTTTGTTTGGGTATCAAAGAACGGAAAGACCGCCAAAAGAAAGGTGGAAGTAGGGGAAATGGACGAGGACCTTTATGAGGTCCAGATTCTGGATGGCTTAAGCAATAGCGACTATATTGCATGGCCTGATGAATCCATAACCGAAGGAATGAAGACCGTGGAAATATCGGAGGACCTTTAGATGATACTTGATGTGCAGGGCGTATATAAAACCTACGGTCAGGGCGAAGTGGAAGTTCCCGTGCTGAAGAATATTTCCCTCCAGGTTGAAGAGGGAGAGTATTTGGCTATTATGGGACCCAGCGGATCGGGAAAATCCACTTTGATGAATATTCTGGGATGCCTGGATAGAGCCACGGAGGGCAAGTATATTTTGGATGGAGAGGATATTTCTTCTCTTTCCGACAAGCAGCTTTCCAATGTAAGGCTCAATAAGGTGGGCTTTGTTTTCCAAACCTTCCAGTTACTGCCTCAGGAAACTGCTTTGGAAAATGTGGCGCTGCCTTTGATTTATGCTGGGGTTCCTCGTCAGGAGAGACTGGAAAGGGCCATGGAGGCTCTGAAGGAAGTGGGCCTGGAGGATAGAGCCACGTTCAATCCCACCCAACTTTCCGGTGGTCAGAAACAAAGGGTGGCTATTGCGAGAGCTATGATAAACAATCCCAAGATTCTGCTGGCGGACGAACCTACAGGTGCGTTGGATCAGGCCAGCGGTGCCCAGGTTATGGAGCTTTTTAAAGAATTAAATGAAAAGGGGGCAACGGTTATCATGATTACCCATGATGCCAATGTAGCCGCCAATGCCAGAAGAATGGTTAAGATAATAGATGGGGAGTTATACGGGGACGAGAACCCGGGTGATGGCAAATGAAGAGAGTTAAGACAGTAGGAATAATAGCCCTGGTTTTTGCCCTTATGGCTGCGGGATTCTATGGAATCAAAGCATTTAGGGACTCCAAGGTTGAAGTGGAAGTTATACCTGTTTCCAATTTAAGTTGGGGTTTCTTCTCCGATGAAATGTCCATAGAAGGCATGGTCTACGACCAGGACAGTCAGGCTATTTATCCAAGCGCAACCCAAATCATAGAAGAAGTATTTGTTACAGAGGGCCAGAAGGTCCAAGCCGGAGACAAGCTTTTGGCTTTTGATAATTCAAGCCAGGAGATTACCCACCAGCTGAAACAATTGGCCGTTCAGAGGGCACAGGTTGAATTGGACAATGCCTATAGGGAGCTGAACAAATTGTATAATACAACTCCCATAAGCCCCAATTACGATCCCGGATCCGGCGGAGAGCCTGAACCTGAGCCGGACCCCGAACCGGAGCCGGAACCCACCCCTCCCAAAAAGGAAAAAATAAAGGACGCATGGAACATTTTGGATGAAGGAAGCATCAATTCCTTCTATTTGCTATACGACGATACGGAAGAAAAACTGAAGGAAGCGGAGGAAGCCTTAAAGGAAGCTGAAGAGGCTTTGGCAGAAGCGGAGAAGGCCAGGGAAGAAGCTGAGGAAGCTCGCAAGAAGGCTGAAAAGGAAAAGGAAGAGGCAGAGAAGAGGGCGGAGGAAGCAGAGAAGGAATCCAAGAAGGATGACCCCACACCTGCGCCCGAACCTGAACCCACACCTGAGCCGGAACCTGAGCCGGAACCGGAACCCGAACCTGAGCCGGAACCTGAGCCGGAGCCGGAACCGGAACCTTCCGATGGTGGCGCCGATTCCGGAGACACTCCTTCCGATGATTCAGGTGATTCCGGAACCGATAGCGGTGAAGGAGAGAGCACTGAGGAAACCGCCATGTCCCGGGGAATGATTTTTGATTCCGCCAATGCGAAGGTGATGGTACCTGCCCGCTATGCGGGAGGCGCCGATCAAAATGATGATAATCAGGAGGAAGAAAAATCCGAGGATAAGAAAGAAAAGAAAAAGCGTGCCGACAATGAACCGGGAGGGAAGAAGAATCCCTGGAGATATATCGTTACGGAGGATGGCGTGATATATGGGTCCTTCCTTAATAAGTTAAGGGAGAGAAATGACGGATATGCCGTAATCGAGGTCCATGAGAACAATGACAAGGATGGAGCTATCCTTGCTTCTTGGTGGATTGATCCAAGCCTGATCAAGGCCCAGCATCCGGATGACCATTGGTTTATCATAATGAGGTCTAACGACGGTGAGGAATCTCAGACGGATATGGATATAGATGACCTGATAGACGGTGGTAGCTATGACGTAATGCCGTATATTGAAGATGGCTATACAGCGGAGGAATTGGCTGAGGCAATCAGCTATGTCCAATCCACAATCAAGAGCCTGGATTTGGCAAAAAGAAGGGCAGAACTGGATCTTAAGGCTCTGGAAGAACAGATGGCCGATGGCTATGTTAAAGCAAAGAGGGATGGAGTTGTAACCTTTCTTGGAGATGTTAATAATCTTCCCCAGGATGGATCTCCCTTCCTTGTGGTGGAGGCCGGAAAAGGGGTTATGGTTCAGGGAACCATTCCCGAGCTTCTTTTGGATAAGGTAAAGGTTGGTCAGGAAATAACCATTAGAAGCTGGGAGGACGGAAGTACATATATTGGAACCATAGATTCCATAGACGATTATCCCCTTGAAGGCGGGTTTATGTACTACGGAGGAAATCCCAATTCTTCCAACTATGGGTTCCTTGCCTATGTGGAGGAGGGAAGCAATCTTAGTCCCGGTCAGTATCTCCAGCTCAGCTTGTATACCACCGGTGAGAATATGGATACGGCCCTTACACTTCCTTTGGCATATATCAGAAATGACAACCAGGGTAAGTATGTAATGAAGGATGAGAATGGCGTCCTGGTTAAACAATATATTAAATGCGGTATATCATATTATGGAGAGGTGATAGTCATTGAAGAAGGCATCACCGAAGATGATATGATAGCCTTCCCCTATGGCGACGGAGCCATGGAGGGAGCAAAGACCGTAGTATCAGAAGGGGGGATGGGCTGGTAATGTTAGAGAATATAAGATTATCCTTAAGGGGCATATTCTCCCATAAACTGAGATCCCTTCTTACAATGTTGGGTATCATCATAGGAATTGCCGCCATCATTGCAATCGTTTCCACCATTCAGGGAACCAACCAGCAGATACAGAAAAACCTCATTGGATCCGGTGTTAACAATGTTAACGTTCAGATGACCCAGGGGGATTGGGAATACGATTATTCAGGCGGAATACCCATAGGGCTGATTGAGGTTAGCGAAGATAAATTCCAGAGAATAAAGGACTTGGATGGAACGGTTAGCGCAGCTCTATACAAGAAGAGACAGGACTATGAAGGCGTGTATTATCTTACCAGAAGCCTGTCCGGAGGATCCATCTACGGAATCAGGGGAGACTATTTCGCCACCACCGGATTAACCGTAATCAAAGGAAGGGGAATCGCAGAGTCTGATTTGGATAAGCTAAAGAAGGTGTGTGTAATCGACGGAAATACAAAGGATTCGCTCTTCCAGGATGAAAACCCCATAGGAAAGACGGTGGAAATACACGGTGAGCCTTTCCAGGTTGTGGGAGTGGTAGGAGAGTCCAATGCCTTTGAACCTCAGATTTCCACCATTGAGGATTATTATACCTATTCTCAGGATAAGTCGGGAAAGGTATTCATTCCGGAAACGGTTTGGCCTGTGGTTTACCAATATGACGAACCTCAGAATGTGGTCATAAGGGCCAGAAGCACGGGAGATATGACCCGTATAGGTAAAGAAGCCGAAACCATTATGAACGAAGATATAAATGCGGAAGGCTATGCCTATAAGGCTCAGGATCTGATGGAGCAGGCAAGAGAACTGCAGCAGTTGAGCCAAAGCACCAATACCATGCTTATTTGGATCGCAGGTATATCGCTTCTTGTTGGTGGTATAGGCGTAATGAATATTATGCTGGTATCCGTCACTGAGAGAACCAGTGAAATAGGCCTGAAAAAGGCCATAGGAGCGCCGAAGAAGGCCATAATGGCACAATTCCTCACAGAGGCAGTTGCTCTTACTTCTATGGGAGGAATCCTCGGTGTAATAACGGGTATCATCTTGGCGGAACTGATATCCCAGCTTAACGGAACCCCTGTTGCCATTAGCTGGCAGGCTGCGGTTGCAGCGGTGCTTTTCTCTATGGCAATAGGAATAGTATTCGGAATGCTGCCCTCCAGAAAGGCAGCCAATCTGGATCCAATCGAGGCCCTGCGCCACGAATAATTCCGAGCCGGTGACGGTTCCCCACTGAAAAGCCAATATATGCAATAAAAAATCGTATAAGTGTTTGTGTGAACGCCTCCGCAGGGCTTCAGCCCGAGGACATAGTGAGCACAAATCACTTAAACGTTTTTTATTTGTCTAAAATTGCAGCTGGGGAATCGTCACCGGCTTGCAGGTAGATTAGTCTCTGGTAAGAACCCTTACCTTGATTACCCCTTCAACCTTGGGAACGGATTCGATTGTATCCTTTGTTTGGAGAAGAGCATAGCCGTAGTCATCTCTTACGCCGCCTGCTATTTCAAGGATTTCTTTGTCCGCGAACATGGCGGAGGCCAGCTTTACAGGATCCGGCTCGCCCTTGGTGAGAACTGCCACTCTGGTGCCTTCCCAAACCGTACCATCTTCGTCCCCGGAAAGCTTTACGGCAGGGAAGTTTACGGAGTTTCTAATAACTCCGTTTTCGATATAGTCCATAAGCTCGTCAACAGCCATAGCTGCGCAATTGTCCTCGGCTTCCTCCGTAGAAGCTCCAAGGTGAGGCATGGAGGTTACATTTTCTTTACCGGCAATCCCGGGAGTAATAAAGTCGGTTATATATTTTCTTAAGGTTCCATTGTCCAACGCTTCGATTATGTCTCCTTCTTCAACCAGCTTATCTCTGGAGAAGTTGAGGAGGATGGCTCCGTCCTTAAAATGAGACAGCAGGTCTTTGTTTACCATTCCCTTGGTGCTGTCCAGAGCAGGAAGGTGGAGGGTAACGAAGTCGGCTTTGGGAAGGAGATCTTCCAAGTTCTCGATTATCTCAACTTCGGGATTAAGTCTTGCGGCGGCAGCAGGTGAGAGATAGGGGTCATATCCTGCGACTTTCATGCCCAAGGCAAGAGCGGAATTGGCCACCATGGCTCCGATTGCGCCGAGGCCCACAACACCCAAGGTCTTGCCGGCAATTTCGTTTCCCGCAAACTGACCTTTACCCTTTTCAACTGCTTTGCTTACATCTTCAGTTGCAGGATCCTTGGCAATTTGGTTAACCCAAGCGATACCCGTATCGATATTTCTTGCGGAAATAATAAGCGCGGCCAGAACCAGTTCTTTAACGGCATTGGCGTTGGCTCCGGGAGTATTGAATACCACGATACCCTGGTCGGC
>CAJOQI010000127.1 GCA_905236895.1 uncultured Peptostreptococcaceae bacterium
ACACCGGGCGCTTGTAGATCTGCTCGGTGAGATAGCGCTCGTGCTCCGTCTGCAGGTCGATGCCCCACTCCACGGGGTACTGGAAATCCTTGCCGGACTTCTTCAGCAGCTCCACGGCTTCCGTATATGTTACGCGACCGAAGTCGGAATTCACGATATTGTCTAGACGTTCCAGCAGGCCCTGGTCCATGAACTGGTTGAAGAAAGCCATTTCCTCCGGTGCTTTCTCCAGCACAAAGTTGATGATATACTTCACCATTTCCTCCGCCAGCTGCATATCGTCTTCCAGATCGGCAAATGCGATTTCCGGCTCGATCATCCAGAACTCGCTGGCATGTCTTGCGGTGTTGGAATTCTCGGCTCTGAAGGTAGGTCCGAAAGTATAGATATTTCTAAATGCAAGAGCAAAGGCTTCGCCCTCCAGCTGTCCGCTTACGGTCAAACTGGTTTTCTTTCCGAAAAAGTCTTTGGTGTAGTCGATGTCTCCGGCCTTTGCTGTGCCCGCCTTTACCGCGTCGCTATCCGCTTCATATCTTGTGGGTTCGTCCATGTTCAGAGTGGTTACCTGGAACATTTCGCCTGCGCCTTCTGCGTCGCTTCCGGTGATAATTGGAGTATGCACATAAACAAAATCCTGATCCTGGAAGAACTTATGGATTGCATAAGCCACCAAAGATCTAACTCTAAATACCGCAGAGAAGGTATTGCTCCTTGGTCTTAAGTGGGCGATCTCTCTTAGGAATTCCATTGAGTGGCGCTTCTTCTGAAGCGGATAGTCGGAGTCCGCATCGGCCTCAACTATAACCTGGGTGGCTTTGATTTCGAAGGGTTGCTTGGCATCTGGGGTCAAAACCATCTCTCCCATCACCTCAAGGGCAACGGATACCCCAACCTTGGAAATCTCAGCAAAATTGCTAAGCCCCTCCTCGTACACCACCTGTACCGGCTTGAAAAAGCTACCGTCATTTAATTCTATAAAACCAAAGTGATTACTGCTGCGGTTGGTTCTAACCCATCCATTTACGGTTACAACCTTGCCGCTATACTCCTTTGTGTTACGGTGTAATTCTCTCAGTGTCACACTTTGCATATTAATCAACTCCTTTTAGTTTGATTTTGTTATTATATCACCTTATTAGCCGCTTTGCTATGTATTCCGCGGATTGATGCTGTTTTTCGTCAGACCGAGCTGAGGAGACCGATTTATTTACTGGAAAATATTGACAGAGAATGGGGAAAAGGTTAGCATTTTTATATGACGAAAACCATACTGCAGCAGTTGCTTTTACTCATTGAGTTAAATATAAATACACCTTCAATTAGGAACGCGAAGAAGCCGGCCGGTTCTCTTTATTGCCGCAGTTCTCACCTGGGCACACGGTTTTATTTGGCAACTTCCGGAAGCTTCGGCGGCGGATCTGATCTTGTCCGGGGGACCAAGTCCTTGGGCACATCGTCCTCTAAAGACCTTAAGTTGTTTATCCTTAGACGCCTCCGCTACGAGCAGCGCCGGCGCCTACTCAAAAATCAAAAGATTGTAAAAAAGGCCTTGTCCAGCTACGAGGACTTTGATTTTTCATCGATTCTTAAAACCTTGCCCGAAGCATATACGCTCGGCGCACAGGCTTTGCTTAAAACTCCCCTTTCCGCGCCGGTCGGAAATGATTATCCAACCAATACCTATTTTTCCGACACTTCACACATCACCTCAGACGGGCGAGTGGTTAAGTCTAAAAGCGAGCTTCTTATTTACGAATTGTTGTTAGCGAACGGTATAACCTTCCGTTACGAGGAGCGCCTTAGGCTTTTTGATGACAATGGCGAGCGGCAAACCAGATATCCGGACTTTACGATTTATTTGAATGACGATCGCCAGCTTTTCTGGGAGCACATCGGTCTCCTTCAGCACGACCAATACCGGGAGCGAACCTTGAACTCCCTTCAGCTATATCATTTAAACGGCATAAAACCCTGCGACAATCTAATCCTTACTTTTGATGAGCCCGACGGCTCCTTAAATATGCTCACAATTAACCGAATCATCAATCACTTCATCCTTCCTTACGCGTAAATCCGCTGAGGCCTTGATTGAATCTTAACCATGTCTAGATTTTCCTATACATTGGCAGGCTTTTCCTCTGTTTCATCTACATTTTTATCTACAATCCGCGTAAAAGAATAGCTTTTGTAGACGCCATTATATAAAACTGCCCCAATTGTAGATAAAAATGGAGATATTTGGAAATGGTTGCGTAGAGTGTATGGAGATATTTGGAAATGGTTGCGTAGAGGGTATGGAGATATTTGGAAATGGTTGCATGGGGTGTATGGAGGCATTGGGAGTAACGATTGAAACAAAGAGTTATGGCACAAAAAGCCGCCCAAATGGGCGGCTTTGCAATACGATATTGTGCGCGCGTTACCGCTCTGAAACGGTATGCCCGTGCTACTAATCTCGCGACTTTATCCTATTCTATCTATCACGCCGCAACTATGCCAAAGCAGCGGTGATGATTGCCATATTGTAGATTTCGTCGGCGTCACAACCTCTGGAGAGGTCGTTGATCGGAGCGTTGAGGCCCTGAAGGATTGGGCCGTAGGCGGCGAAGCCGCCGAGGCGCTGAGCGATTTTGTATCCAATATTGCCTGCTTCTATGCAGGGGAAGATGAATACGTTGGCCTGGCCTGCTACCTTGGAGTCTTTGCACTTGGTGCAAGCAACTTCAGGAGATACTGCGGCGTCGAACTGAAGCTCGCCATCGATTGCAAGGTCCGGTGCCATTTCCTGGGCCTTGATTGTAGCATCGTGGGAAAGCTGAACTGTGCCGCCCTTGCCGGATCCCTTTGTTGAGAAGCTGAGAACCGCAACCTTGGGGTCGATATCAAAGATCTGAGCGGTGCGAGCGGTTTCAACTGCAACCTCTGCCAGCTTTTCTGCTGCTGTATAGGTTACGTTTCCGTCCTTGTCAACGTCGTCCTGATAGTCGATATTGATAGCGCAGTCACCCATGGCCAGCTTGGTGCCATCGCTTTCGCGAACCATGATGAAGCAGGAGCTTACCAGATGTGAATTGGGTTTGGTCTTAACCAGCTGGAGAGCCGGACGAACTGTGTCGGCGGTGGAATAGGTTGCGCCGCCCAGGAGGCAGTCTGCCTTACCCATCTTTACCAGCATTGTTCCGAAATAGTTTCCTGCGGAAAGCATTTCCTTAGCTTCTTCCTCGGTTACTTTGCCTTTTCTGATTTCAACAAAGCTTGCAACCATCTCATCCATTCCCTCGTATTCTGCGGGATCAAGGATTTCGCAAAGGGAAAGATCGTAACCCTTCTCTGCGGAAGCGGCAGCGAATTCTTCCTTGGTTCCTACCAGGATAACCTTGAGGATTCCTTCCTTGCTAAGTCTTTCGGCTGCGTCCATTACGCGAACGTCGGGACCGTCGGGAAGTACTATTGTGCGAGGATCAGCCTTCAACTGATCAGTCAGTTTATCAAAAATTGACACTTTATTACCTCCTGTATTTTCAGTAGTTTTAATATGAAAAACGATAGAAATATTTTAGCATAAGTGGAATGTAGGTACAATATCCGCCTAAGATGAGCGAAAGGCCTTTATGGTGCCGGCGGACGAAGATTGGGGATTATGTCTTCCCGAGGCAATGGCGAAATAGTCTTAGGGGTCTTGGGACTTATGGCATCATTGGCAATTGCGACTTACTCCGAGCCCCACAAAAAAGGGAGAGGATAATTCCTCTCCCGATATGTTTTGCGTTATGTAGCGAAGCATTTTCCTTTCCAAGGAGCTCTCGCCACGTGCATATGATTCTGAACCTAATAACCTAATACTCCACCACTTCCTCGGTTCCGTCGGAGTAAACGACCACGTAGTATCCATGGCCGTCGCCGCTGCAGTTGGGGAAGTCTTCCCTGCTTACCTCGTAAACTTCATCATAGGATGTGCCCGGGTCTTCGTATTCCGGTTCCTCGTAGGATCCCAGAATAACAATTGCGAAGATGGGTTCGGTGATGATGGTTTCTTTAAGAACCTCTCTGGATTCCTCTTCACCGTCTACGGTGGTTATCTTATATGTAACTTCCCTTTCGCCGGGGGTTCCCTCGCGGGAAACAACTTCCACCCCCACAAGATATGCGTCGCTGTATTCGTAGGAAGTTTCGTATTCTATAGGTTCAGTTACGGTTACTTCTTCCGTTTTAACCCTCTTCACGGTGATTTCCATTCCGTCGGAAACAGCCTTGGTCTTTTCCGGCTCCACCCTGTCCTCTTCACCAAGGGTGATTCCAAATTCCTTTAACGCCCCTTCTACGGTGGTTGCCCCTACGGACTTCTTCTCCGTCTTACCGTCCACATTTAGAGATATCTGAAGCTTGTTCACTACTTCTATCTCCATGCCCTCGGTTAGAACCTCATCTGCGGGTTTGCTTGTGGTCTGGTCCTCTCCAAGACTTATGCCCTCTTGCTTGAGAAGATCCTCTACGGTTCCTCCAACAATCTTTACTTCCTTGGTTTCTCCGGCTACGGTTAGCTTTACCCTATGTTCACGGGTAATGGAGATAGTTTCACCTACCTGGAGCTTGCTGCCCTCGGCGGGCTCCACTATATCATTTTCGCCAAGCTGGATTTCAGCGTCGGCGAGAATCTTTTTTACTGTGCGCGGAAGCTTTACCTGGATTTCCGTTTCTACTCCGTCGTCGTTAATCTTTACCACGGAATCGGTGCCTCCGCAGGCGGATAGCATAAAAATCATCACAAGCAAAGCCCCAACCAATACCACTTTTATTCTTCTCATTATTTAATGTCTCCTTCTTCCAAAGCCCTCTTCGCCACGGATGTAAGCTTACTCTGGCTTTCTATTTCTACGCTGACCTCAAGGGGGAAGGTGCTTATCTTTTCTTTCTTTATATATACCTCGAACTGAGTCGCCCCAGTATGATATGCCACATAGGGCACTCCGTCAAGCCTTATGATTATATCCCCTTCTTCGTCCATCAAAGCCTCAGGAAGGCTGCCGCTTATCTTATAATAATTGTTATCAAAGATCAGAGACGAAATTTCCACCTCCACGCCGGAGTTGTCACCATCCGAAGATATGACGCCAGTCAGATCCACGCCATCCTCGGGAGTTACTCCAACCAACTTCTCAGCCACGGGAGAAGAGATAATAGGCGGAGCGGTAATAATATCCCAGATATTTCTCTCAACCTTTTCCATTATTACCACGTTGGGATTCTTTTCCTCCATATAGCGCTCAAGACCATAGGGTGTCGCCTTGGTAAAATAGGCTTCCTTAAACTGATCCGCAACGAAGGGAATCAAAGTATTGCCAAAGGAATCTCTGTACATAAGCAAAATTCCGTTTCCTTTGCCGCCGCTTGTTTCTATCCAGGAATCCTCCACGGATTTGAAATCTTCCCCGTAGGTGAAGTTCCAATCAATCTCGTATTTATAATTGGCCTCCTTCTTGCCGTAGAGAGTATAGAGCATGCGGTTAAGATCCCCGTCCTCGTCGAAGGCTCTTTTCACCTCGGCAGAAGAATATGTCTCGTGCTTATATCCCAGCTCATCCATCATGGCGTTATAGGCCATGAGAGCACCTTTGTTGTTCCAATGGGAGTCTCTCATGAGATAGAGAGTCTCCTTCTCCTCCCTGAACAAAGCGAATAGATCCGCATAATTAATTCCCTCTTCACGGAATTTGGGTGTGAGCAGGTCCATATTGTGAACTTTGCTCACCTTATGGGATGCATAGTAGGGCATCTTGTCGCCGTAGAGAGTATTCTTATTGGGCGGCACGGTGAACAAAAAGTCCGCCCCACGTTCATTAACATAATTCTGCACTATATTAAGATTGTGAATTACATTATAGATATCCCTCTCGGTCATAATATTGGTGCCGAGATAGTCGTTCAATGTGGATTTATAATAGAGCCATCCGTCCTTGCCGGCGATTACCGTATCCATGGAGGAGACTGAGAAAACATCCTTTTGAATCCTGGCGTCCGCATAAACCAATTCGTTCCTGAAGGCGAAGTGCTCGCTAAAATACTTTTCGAATTCGGAAAAGAAATTGAGATTCATCGAACCATCCCTGGTGGTAAAGTCGGGGAATTGGGAAAGAGCTCTGTTCTCCGTACTTACGGTGGTCGGTCTGATTGGCATCACAACCAAAGGAATGGCTATGAGAAGGATGCATATTATTACAAATATCAATTTGATTTTCTTCATCTATCTCACCACCCCTTAGAACCTGAAGTAAATAAACGGATTATAGGATCCACCGGAAAGTCTGAGAATGCACCAGCAAAGAACCACCATGGCAAGAGCATAGAGCAGAATCTGAACGGTCCTCTCCTTGGAGGAAATCTCTTCGCCCTTAAGTTCTCTTTCCTGAACCGCCTTAAGCTTTTCTCCCAGACCTCTTATTGGCGCGCAACCGATTATTGCAGCAATCAACATAACTATAAAGAAGGGCGTAAGCTGTTGGAGAGCAAAGGAAGTATACTGGGGACCAAAGTCAAAGCCACCGAACATCTTCCCTATAAAACCAACTCCCTCTGCAATGGTATCCGCCCTGAAGATTACGAATCCAACTATTACAACTATCATGGTATAGATATGGCCGATTACCTTTGGAAGTTTTTTGATTGCGGGAATGAATTCCTCCAGGAAGCTGAAGGCTCCGTGGAATAATCCCCAGGCAACAAAAGTCCAATTGGCTCCGTGCCAAAGACCTGTTAAGAAGAATACGATAATTTTGTTTATACCGGTCCTAAGGGGGCCCTTTCTGTTGCCGCCCAGAGGAATATAGACATATTCCTTAAACCAAGATGAGAGAGATATATGCCATCTTCTCCAGAACTCTTTGATGTTAAGAGAGCCGTAGGGGTGGAGGAAGTTTTCTTTGAAATGAAAGCCGAACATCCTGCCAAGACCTATGGCCATATCGCTATATCCGCTGAAATCAAAATATATCTGCATAACATAGGCCACGGCACCGATCCATGCAACCATGATATTTGCGGATGCCGCACCTTGGTTGAATACGCTGTCCGCTGCCACCGCCATGGTGTTTGCGATTAATACTTTTTTACCCAGGCCCGCAATGAACCTTCTTAAGCCCAAGGCAACCTCGCCCACTTCGACTTTTCTGTTGTCGATTTCGTCGGCGATATCTCTATACTTTACGATAGGACCCGCAATAAGTTGGGGGAAGAAAGAGATATAGAGAAGGACCTTTGCGAAGTTTCTCTGGATTGCCACGTTCCCACGATAGGCGTCTATTGCATAGGACATTGCCTGGAATGTAAAGAATGAAATTCCTATTGGAAGACTGATTGCGGGAACGGGAATGGATAATCCCAGAAGGTCGTTAAGGCTTGAAACCAGGAAGCCGGTATATTTGAACACCCCGAGGATTCCGATATTGAAAACCACATCCAGGATAAGAAGAAGTTTCTTATTCTTTCCATTCATTCCAAGAGCCAGAAGATAATTAACCAAAGCGTTAATTATCATGAGGAAAACATAGATGGGTTCTCCAAAGGCATAAAAAACAAGACTCGCCCCTATTAGAAGTGCGTTTCTCACTTTTAGGGACGGGATGATTGAATGTAAACAAAATACGATAGGTAAGAATATACAAAGAAATACCAATGAACTAAAAGTCATCTATCTCTATACTCCTCTATATTCCAAATTATATTTTAATGCGGGTCCATTCGTATCCCGACTCGGTGCAATAGAGCAAGGTATCGCGATAGTTTTGATCCGTCTGATCATCATAGGATATTCCATAATAATTATACTGGGTGTGATGAAGGGCCCATTCGGGATCGTAGATGAGGCCGTCGATCTCCGCCCAGCCGTGCTCGCCGCTATTGCAGGCATACACTTCTTTATATCCAAGGGCCTTTGCCATATAGCAGAGAGCGGCTCCCATGCTAATGCAGTTACCCTTTCCCGTCATGAAAACATCTTCGGCGTAAACCATGGGCCAATCCATTCCCGTATAGTGTGGGTATCTGGCGTTGGTTTCCTCCTGGCTCTGAACAAAGTCCCAGCAGGCCTTTAGCTTTTGTTCCCTGGTCATCTTCTCGGTAGTGATTTCTTCGATTACCTTGAAGGCTCTGTAGAGAGTCATGTCCTTTGCCTTGGTTATGGTATTTGCCTTGCCGTTGACAACAATCCACTCCACTCCATCCAGTTCCACGATTCCGCAGAATTTTTGATCCAAATAACCGTCGGTAACATACCAGGTTCCTTTGGAGTTTTCCGCCATGCCGGTGAAGCTATAGTCTATGGTTCCGTCGGTTATCTTCCACCAGCCTTCGGAATTCTTTGCCAAAGTATCGGCACTGAAATCCACCTTGCTGTCTTCAACATACCACCAGTTTTCTTCACCCTTTATATATCCCTTGGCCAAGCCGTTGGTTTTTCCTGTCAGGAGACCGTCTTCAACCAGCCAGAATTCGTTCTTGTATTCTATGAATCCGTTATAGCGGAAACGGGGTCCCTCTTCAATGGCGGGTATATCCCCTTGACCTCCGTCCAGACCATTGTTGATATTAATCCAGGGCCCAACCTCAGGATTATTGTCAATAACAAACTGGGCAGCCTCCACATTGGCCACCCCCATGAACAAGCATATTATTGCAATTATAGCTGTCCTTCTTTTAATTCTGCTCATACATCGTGTATTATACAACTACCAAAAACCCTGTACAATATTGAGAGGGCCTATTATTAAAAATATCTTCTTATTTTAGAGCAAACTTGTTATAATTTTGTAGGGCTAAAGGCCCAATACCACTAAATATTGTTGTAGATTGGAAATGTGTGACTAATGGATAAGTATGTAAAAAGAAAAGGTTTTACCCCCTCAAAGGCCTTCCTGATTCTGGCGGCGGTTTTGCTTCTTACAGCAGTGGTTGCCAATTCGGCCCTGCTCATGAAGGGCGTTAATACTTTCTACGGTCTGACGGGTACCCTGATTTGTCTCTGGCTGGGCAGCGTTCTTGCCCTGATCGCCACTACAATAGGAAATTTCTTCCGCAGGGCGGTATGGAGCAGCAAAGGTTACGACGGCACTCCCGTAGTTGCTTTTCTTTGGATGATTGCCGACGGTAAAACCACTTCAACAAAGGACATTTTCCTGAACTTCGAATCAATGCTTCCTCGACAGCTTTTGGAAGACATCTCCGGCCAGGACGGAACTATTGCCGGGTCGGAAGTTATTACTGAGGTTTGCGAAACGGAAAAGGTGGTTTCTTCCTTGGAGTCCATTATTCTCGCGGTTATTACAATCGTTATGTTGGTTTTAAGCCAGCTTGAAGTCTGCGTTGCTTCCGCCTTTGCCCTGGTTTTGGTGGCTGTTCTTAAGAGAACCAGAGCAAAGACCTTCCACGGAGCCAATACCACAGCAAAGTATTACCAGGAAGATATGGGGATCTATTATGTAATTCGTCAGGCTGCAGCCATGGGTATTCCTCTGGACAATCTAATCGAGGAGTTTGGCGATACGGAGATGGAATATTTCCAGGACAGCATTTTTATTTCATATAGTTTGGCAGGCTGGGAGGGAATCTTCATGCAGAAGGCCCTTGCGGAAGATGGCAAGCCCATCCTGATTCCCGCCTTCACTTCTTTCTGCAAGAAGGAGAGAATGAGAAATTTCAATTATAAAGAAGCCGCCATCACAAACGAGAGGCTGAATCTTAACGATCTTCTGTTCTGCTTTCTGATGCTTCACGGACGTCCGGAGTCAAAGAAGGAAATGATCAGAGAATATTACAATAAACTAACCGTGGGCGAAAGCGCCAGAGGACAGCTTATCCAGCAGGAGTTGGATTGGCACAAAGATATGCTGGAAGGAAAGAAGGTTGACTTAAATGCTCACCCCCTTCTTAAACCCGCAGCTTTTCTGAAACACTTCTCTTCCTATCAGGAACGAAAGAAAGAGATCGAAGAGAGAGTTCTCAAGGTTGCCGCCGAGGCAAAAGAAACGATTCCGGTTGAGGCGGCAGAGGCCGTTACGGTTGAGGCAGAGGCCGTTACGATTGAGGCAGAGGCCGTGGCGGAAGTAAAAGAATAAGAAAAGGAAAAGCATCAGGCCTGCCGCCGGAAAGGGCAGGGCTGATGCTTTTTTATTGCTTTGGTATTTTGTTTTATCTTAATGTTGAAAATAGAATTGCCAGGAGAACCACTACCATGCCCAGGGCTGTCATCATAAGAGCGAAGGAGAAGTTGTCCAGAATTGGTTCTACGATAATTTGTCCGCGCTTTTTGATCTTGTCCCAGTTGCTATGGTGCTTGGCTTCCGTTCGCCTTTCCTTCTCCCTAAAGAGCGTATGCCTTGAAAGAACGATGATTCCGTCCAAGCTGGCGGAGAAGAAAGCGGCGATCTTTTGGCCTATCTTCAGAAGGATCTTTGCAAGAGGTTCCGTAATGGTATTGTTTGCAAAGAAGGAAGCAAAGGCCCCTCCTATTCCCGGTAAAACTTTTAGGAGCAGCGGGCGATAGAGCATATCCTCCAAATCCAGACCCTTAGGCCAAAGATCTACATAAACCTCCCTCTTCATGAGAATCTGTCTAACCACAATCAGATAAACCACAGCGCCGATTCCAAGGGAAATAAAGGCACCTTTTAGATTGGCGGCGGAGAATGCGTGGAAGTGGTGGAAGAATTCTTCCCCGGTCATTAGATGGGCAAGCTTACCCATTATGGATGGCTGTCCCAGAATTGGGAAGGCCAAGCCGGAAAGGATAATAACCATTGTGCTGACATATCCCATGGAGGGTTTTGCTCTATCGTATTCTTCCTGACATTCAGGATTCTTTTCCACAAAAAGACATATAAATAGCTTAAGCATATATGCGAAGGTGAAGCCGCCGGAAACGAGGAATATCCATTCAACCGCTGTGAGAATTCCCGGAAGAAATCCATTAAAGGACCAGCCCAGGAGCTCAGCTTTTAATTCCAGGGCTTCCCTTGCAACTACCAGACCTTCGTGGAGAAGAGTTTTGCTTAAGTACCCGCTGAAGAAGGGAATTCCGCTTATTCCCATGGCTCCAAGAGCGAAGGGCAGCATAAAGAGCTTTCCTCTGCCGTAGCCTCTAATCTCATTCAAATTAAGTTTATGGAGATTCATTACCACTACGCCGGCAATCATGAAGAGGGTCAGCTTGATTAGTGAGTGATTTACCATATGGAGCACAACTCCGTTATGAGCCAGCCCCTCAGCCTCTTTAGCCAAATGGAGAACCTCATGACTTAATGCCTGGGCGGCTTCAGTTCCATGGGCGCCGGACACCAGAGATGGATCGGCGGTAATTGCGGAAATAATTATCATGGTTCCGATTCCCACCAGGATAAATCCAATCTGGGACATGGAGGAGCAAGCCAAAGTCCTCTTCAGGTTAACGGAGAAGAGAGCAAGAAGCGCACCAAGGGCCATGGTGATTGTTCCCGCAATCAGGATAATCAATCCGAAGGGAACGGACAAAGCATCGTTACCCATAAACCCGGGCACCGCCGTCATAAGGATTCCGAAGATTCCTACCTTTGTTAGGATGCCGGAAAGAAGTGCCGACGCAGGAGACGGAGCAACGGGGTGAGACTTAGGCAGCCAAATATGAAGTGGGAACATGCCCGCCTTGGCGCCAAAGCCAAGAAGGATGCAGATGCCTGCAGCCATGATTGTTCCTTTGTTGGGGACTGCAAGAATTGCCTCGTGTAGTTCTCCGTAAGCCAGAGTCCCTGCCTCCATCTTCATCAAAGCCAAGCCCATAAAGAGAATCAGGCCGCCGATTACGGCGATGAAGAAATAGGTCTTTGCTGCTCGAATTGCCTCCCCTGTTTCTTCGTGGATTACCCAGACGAAGGAGGTTAGTGACAGAATCTCGAAAAAGAAGAATGTTGTCATTAAGTCCGCGGAGAACATTACCCCTTCCGTTGCAGCAAAGGTAAGCAAGGTGAATGCAATATATCTTTTCAGATGCTCCCTCTCATGATTGAAATACTCGAATGAGAAAATGCCCGTTAAGAGCCACATCCAAAAGGCGATAAAACCGTATGCAAGTCTGAATCCGTCTAAGGTGAAATGAAGTCCATCCAGCAGAAGGATTTTGAAAATGATGTCCATCATAATAATCCCTCCGCAATCTTTGTTAAGAAATCAAGGAGCGGCCCCGGGAAGACGCCAAAGATAATTTGGCAAGCCACGAAGATATATAGAGGAAGAAGCATCCTCCAACCGCCCTCGTCATTCCTTGGCTCTTCCATATACCGATCCGTTCCCTCCACCGGGAAGAAGGCTCTCACGCTGACGGAGAGTCCGTAGATGGCGGAAAGAAATGCGGATACAATCAAAGCTCCTATTCCAATATATGCAGCCACGCTTCCCTCGGCCACTCCCGCAGTCAGCAATCTCCATTTGGAAACAAAGCATGCAAGGAGGGGCACTCCCAGGAGAGAAAGCGCACTGATGGTATATGTAATAAAGGTATGGGGCATGATTCGTCCCACGCCGTTAATGTCCGAGATATTGGCTTTTCCCGTATGCTCCATAAAGGAACCGATGCACATAAAGAGGGTAATCTTGGTAAGGCTGTGGAAGACCAGATGAGCCATTCCCGCCAGCATTCCCTCGGGAGTTAGAAGCATGATTCCGAAAAGCATATATGACAGATTGCTGACCGTTGAATAAGCCAGCCTTCTTTTAACGTGTCTCTCCCTCACCGCCAGCACCGAGGTATAAACCAGGGTAAAGGAAGCCAGAATTAAACAAAGCACCTGAACCCAATTACCTTTAATCAGGTCCGGTCCGAATACATAATAGGTAACTCTAATTACAGAGAAGACGCCGGTATTAACAACCGCAACCGCGTGAAGAAGTGCAGTAACGGGAGTTGGTGCACAGGAGGCTGCCGGCAGCCAGGCGTAAAGTGGGAAGATGGCCGCTTTGATGCCGAAGCCCATAAAGGCGAAGATATAGATTATCCTCAGCATTTCCGTTGGTGCACCGCCAACCAAATCTCCTCCGAAGGCAAATAGTCCCGTCTCGCCGTAACGCCCCTCCACTATCAAAGCAACCAGGGCAAGGGCCGCACCACCGAAGAGATAGGCAGCATATTTACGGGCGGAGAAAAGACTTTCGTGGTTTTGATAATGGGCAACCAAGGGAAGTGTGGAAACGCTCAGCATCTCGAAGAAGATGAACAAGGTGAAAAGGCTTGCGGAGAAGCAAATCCCCAGGGCTGCACCGTAGGTGAGGATATAGAAGCCGAAGAAGGAACGCTGTCTATTGTCGTGCTCCATATAGGAGAATGAATAGAGCAGCACGATGGGCCACATGAGGGAAACCAAAACCGCGTAGAGTTTTCCCAAGCCGTCCACTCCAAAGGCAACCTTAAATCCCGGGGCAAACTCATAGAGCATAGCCGGGTCTCCGGGCAGCTTAAATACAAGCATCAAAACCACAGCGGTGGTTATGATAGCCACAGTTTCTATATATGTATGAAGCCTATGAACCGTCTTGAAAGGAATTCCAAGACAGGCCAGGCCTCCCAAGGTGGGAATCAGTATGGCAATTATTAATGCCAGTGACGTCATACAATTCCTCCAAACATAGCAACAAGAGAATTACCGAAGAGTCCGATAACCAGGGAGATTAAGCAAAGGCCAATCAAAGGGAGCCACATCATGGCAGGTGCCTTTTCGAAGGGGCCTTTCTTCTGCTCGCCGGCAGCAGCGTGGGCGTGATCGCCACCCTTGCCGTCCCGGTCTGAATGGGCATTGTCGCCACCCTTGCCGTCCCGGTCGCCGTGACCGTGACCGTGGCCCTCCCCTTCCTCGTGACCGGGGAAGAAGCCGTCGATTACCACCGGGAAAAGATTGCCCGCGGTAAGGAGGGCTGAAACCAGCAGCACGATTGGAGCCAGAGCCGACAGGAATCCCAGGCCGGAATTAAGGGCGGCCTGAGCCAAATGCCATTTGGATGTGAATCCACCCATGGGGGGGATTCCAACCAGAGACATGGCGGCGAAGAAGAAGGCCCAGAGAATCATGGGAGATGTCTTCCCTATTCCCTTAAGTTCCCTAACGTCTCTCTTCTTATATAGATAGATGAATGCTCCGGCGCAAAGAAAAAGGCAGGCTTTGGAAGCGGCGTGCTGCATCATCTGAAGCAGTCCACCCTGAAGACCCTCCTGAGTAAGGAGGGCCATTCCCAGCATCACATAGGAAATCTGGGAGATGGTTGAGTAAGCCAATCTCTTCTTCAATATCTTTTCGCCGAAGGCCATCATTGATCCCATGAAAATGGTTAATAGTGCTATTCCAATCCAAGCGTACTGAACCCAGGTTCCTCTTAAGAAGTCCGCACCGACGGAATAGAAAACAAAGCGGATTATTACCAGCACTCCGGATTTTGCTATTATTCCGGAAAGCAAAGCAGACGCCGGTGCCGGGGCGATTGGGTGAGCCGTAGGCAGCCAGCCGTGCATAGGATACATACCGGCTTTGGTGCCGTATCCCAGAATTGCCAGGAAGAAGGCAACCAAGAGAATGGTCTGATTGCCGGAGGCCTTTGCTGCATCCAGCACTCCTCCGGGAACAAAGGCAGAGGGATCCTGGGAATATGAATATAAGAAGAATACTCCAAGGAGACCCAACAAAGCACCGCCGATGGAATAGAATAAGTATTTTAGACCTGCTGCCACGGCCTCCTTGCTTTGTTCGTGGAGAACCAAGGGAACGGTGGTCAGGGTGGTAAGTTCGAAGGCAAAGTAAATGGTCACCAAGTTTGCGGAGGAACAAACGGCAATCAGCGCACCAAGGGAAATAAAATAGAATGCCAGGAAAGTAGGCACATGCTCTTCTATCTTGAGATAGACGAAGGCGTAAACCAGGGTAAGGGTATAAAGCAAAAGCACAGCGGCCAGGAACCACTTCCCTACCACGTCCATATCAAAGGCAAAACTTACCTTTGGAGACAGGGTGAAGAGGGTTATTGGTTTCCCTGCTACCATTGATGCTATGGCAAAGATATCCGTTAGGATTATTCCCAACATATAGGGCCCCTTGGGCCATGTTTCCTGCTTCCCAAACTTGACGAACAGTATAGTTCCCCAAGCAATCGGGAAGATGAAGGCTAAAAGATATAACATATTTCCCTCCGATTAATCACTATATCTTTTTTCATTTATCGCAATTACATTAACATCTGAAGGCCTTTGACAATCAGGTCATAGGCCACCATGGGAAGCACTCCCATAAATATATTAAGTCCCATGAGAATTATTCCGGAAAGCAAATAGGCTTTGTCGGTTTTCCCTGGGGAAGAAATCTCTTTTTCTTTCTTCGTTGGGTGGGCATAGATTCTTATTACCGTCCTTATGAAATAAAGGGCATTAAGCACCGTACTTATAACCAAGGTAAGGGCTACCACATAGAAGATCCATTTCTCCTCCCCCTCCATAGCCGCAATGGTTATGAAGTATTTGGATGAGAAGCCTGCCAGTACAGGTATGCCCAACATGGAGAAGGATGCCAGGGTAAAGAAGAAACCTGCCACCGGATTCTTTAAGGCGGATCCTTGAAGGTCATGGAAGACCAGACTTCCGCCGGCTGTATCCGCCAGCCTTGGGGTTGTAAGGAAGAGAAGTGACTTGGTTACAGCGTGAGCCAGCATATGGAAGATGGCTGCTGCGTAGGCAGCCTCTTCTCCTATTCCAAGAGCCATAAAGATATATCCAATCTGGGCCGCAGATGAGAGAGCCACCATGCGATTAATATTGTTCTGTCTAATTGCCGAAACGGATCCTACGATGGCGCCAATTACCCCCAGAATCAAGAGAATCCTGTGAAGAGGTACCAGCTCCAGCACATCCGGTCCGATTACTCTATAGTAGACTTTGATCAAAAGGAATAGATATGCCTTGGATATCACGGAGCTTAGAAGTCCCGCGGAAGTTGGCGTTGCCCAGCCGTAGGTGTCGGGCATCCAGAAGTAAAACGGAAAGAGTCCGCTCTTGATGGAAAGTCCGATGGTCATCATTCCCATGGCAAAGGTAAGAGACAGGGTCATATCCGGATCCATTACTATATTCTTCAGGGTTTCGTGAAGAGGCACCATGAGAAGGTGTCCCGTCATGCTGTAGAGAAGAATAACTCCCAGCAAGAAGAGACCCGAACCGAAGAGGTTCATCACCATATATCTAACGGCGGCAAGGGTGGTCTTTCCCACTTCCCTTACAACCAAAAGGCCGCAGCTTGAGAGGGTCAAAATCTCGATGAATACATAGCCGGAGAAAATATCGTTGGTGAAAACCAAGGCACAGATGGCCGCCATTGCCAGATTTAAAAGGGAGCAGTAGAGATTGTGCTTGCTGTCGTCCACCTGGGTCTGAAGATATTTATATCCCGCAATGAGAGATGAGATGATTACCGCCAAGAAAACCAGCAGCACCAAAGCCTCCAGAACTCCCGCGCGGATTTCGTTGCCCCAAGGCGCAGGGAATTCACCCATGGAATAGGTAAAGGAACCTTCCGCCATAGTTTTGGAAAGGACGGTTGCATCAAGTACAATCAAGACCCCCATCCAAAGCCCCGTCAATGTATAGGCCGCCTTCTTGCTCAGCAGATTGGAGAGGGCCGCCAGGAATAAGCTTCCTATTATCATAAAGAGAGGGAAATTCCAGACCATTATTCGTCCTCCTCCTCTTCATGAAGCAGATGATAGATTTCATCCATATCCAAGGTGTGATAGCGCTTATACAGTCTTACAGCCAGAGCCAGCATAACCGCTGTCACGGAAACGGAAACCACGATTCCCGTCAGTACCAATCCTGCGGGAATAGGGTTTATATATTGAGAGGCATCCAGGATTTCATCCTGAATAATCGGAGCTTTTCTTCCTTCTATATATCCCATGGATGTAAGGAAGAGAAAAAGTCCCGTGTCCATAATATTTAGACCGATGATTTTCTTTACCAGGTTTCTTTGAAAAAGCAGGGTTGCGAATCCGATGGCAAAAAGAATTATTGCAACGGCTTCTTGGTAGTTGTTAAGTAGCATATCAAGCATTGCCTATACCCCCTCTCCTAAAGAGTGAGTAGAAGCCGTACATGGTGCAGGCAACAACAAGGCCTACCGCAATATTAAGAGGTAGGATAAGCCCCGCGGAGAAGATGGCTCCGGGGATTCCCTTGGGAATTGGGTTGTGGATGCCGTTGGCTCCGATAAAGAAGACATAGCATTTGGAAAGGGCGTAGAAGCCCAGTGCACAGAAGGACAGCAAATTGATTCTCTTGGACGTAAGGATGGTGTCCGATACGGTGAAGCCAAGGGACGTGGACATGATAATAAGTCCCGCACCAAGAATCGCTCCGCCGGAGAAGCCTCCTCCCGGAGAAATATGCCCGTTAAGCAGCACGTAGATACCGAATACCATAAGGCAGGGAACCAGGAAGAATCCTACGGTTCTAAGAACGGTATCCTTGGATGTGTCAAAATATGTATCTTTAAGCACCGTATAATAGTCTTCGTTGATGCTTCTCATGTTTTTCTTATCTATGCGAAGAAGAATGGTGGTGCATATGAGTGCGGTGAAGAGAACAAAGGATTCGCCCAGAGTATCGAAGGCACGGTAGTCCAGGATCATTCCCGCAACCACGTTTACGGCGCCGGTTTCTTCAAGGCCCTTCTCTATATATCTAACCGCAACCTCGTCGGCTAAGGGATTGGCCTTTCCGAAGGCAGGAAGATGGGCCACCACATAGAGCATAATGATGGAGAATACCACACAGCTAAAGATGGCCACCAGCTGATAGACAATCCTGAATTCTTTTTGTCTTCTAAGAATAGCAACTTTAGTCTGGGGGTCTGATTCCAGGGACTTCTCCCAACGTTTTTCACTTTGCTTTTGGTCTTCTCTTGTGGCATCAGGTCTGGATTCAGTATCCAGGAAGCCCTCCATGCTTTGAAAGTCGCCGGAAAACCAAGAATTTTTCTTATCGCTCATCTTAGGTCCTCCTGATCAACTTCAAGCCCCTCTTCCATATCCTTATCTTTTTTCCTGAACTTTCTTAAGGTCAGGAGGAAGAGCATTCCCGAAACTCCCGCACCAACAGCGGCTTCCGTAACCGCCAGGTCCGGCGATTCCATCAAAGCCCAGATAATGGCCATGATTATGCTATAGGACATGAAAATAATAACCGCCGGGAGCAGCTTTCTGGTGATGTTTACGCTGATGGCACAGATAACCAAAAGCAGAAGGAGAATTATCTTAAAGATTTCAATGATGGTCATTTAAGTCCTCCCTCCTCATATAGTCTTCCAAATGGTCGTTCATATGATATTCAATGAGCCCAAGGAAATGGGCGGATACGGGGGCTGTTACCCACATGAATATTACAACCAAGAGAAGCTTAAGCGCCGGGAACAGCTGCCAAAGTTCTATGGCCACCCCAAGGGCACCAAGGAAAACGGCTGCAGTGTCACCGATGCCGGCGGCATGTACTCTGTTTAATATAAATCCAAAGCGCTTGCTTCCAAGAACAGCGGAAACCAGGGCAAAGAGACATAGTATAAGAAGGGCTGCGGTTAACCAGAATTTAAGCCATTCCATCGTCGCCGCCTCCTTCCTGCTCTTCTGCCTCCACATTCTTCTTTCTGCGTCTGATATAGACGGAGCTGAAGATGATTACGGAAACAAAACTGATAAATGCATATATCAAAGCCACGTCAATCAAATATGCCTCATCCAAGAAAGCTGTAAGGATGAAGAAGGAGATGATGACCATGGTATTAATCATATTCACGGAAAGAAGACGGTCCGTAACCTTTGGTCCTTTGATGGATCTAAGGATCATGGATCCCATGAGCACTGCCATTACAAGAAGGGCGGCGGAGTATAGGGTTGTATATGCTTGATCCAATGTCATCCCTTTACTCTCCTAAGCAGCTTGATGAAGGAGGAGTCATCCAGATCCTCCGCAAATTCCGGTCTTAAACAATGGATTACGAACCTGTCCCCCTCTTGGAGGATGGTGAAGGTTCCGGGGGTTAATGTGATGGAATTTGCCAGCACCACATTGGAGAAAGAATCCTCCAATCCCGAATGAAATTCAACCAAAACCGGATCCGGCTTTTTGCTGCCGCTCCAAACCAGGGCAGCAACCTGACCGGCAGCCTTAAAGATTTCTATTATAAGACTAAACACATAGGCTAAGACCAGAGGAAGGTTCTTTAGGAACTTCTTATCGCTGGACAGTGGATACTTAAGAGCTTTATAAAAAAACAAAGAAAGGGCAAGGGAAATAACTACTCCCAATGCCAGGATTTCAAGTGTAATTCTTCCGTTAAAGATTATCCAAAGCAATAAGAATATTATAAACATAGTCTTTTAAGTATAGCATAAATTGACAAGGCCGTAAAAACTCTAATTTTGCCAATTGGAAAGCCCCGACCATAGGTCGGGGTTCTCTTTTCGGACTTTTATGCCCGATGTTCTTAGATGTTTTTTAAGACCTTATTTGATTACTTTCTTTCTAAAACGCAATTTTTTAGAAAAACGCAAAACCCAACAGGGCGGCTTCCCGTTGGAACTCGTCTTCCATATATAAGAATATTCTGTTTTTATTACAGTACTTTTGAACGATATGTAAAGATTTTAACAATGATTTTTCACATACAAAAAAATAACAAGAGACGACCTTCCTAAGGAATATCGCCCCCTGTTTTTTATATGAACATCGCCTTTGGATGGGACAAGTGCTATTCTTCGTCCTCTGCCTCTTCAACAACTTCCAACTTTTCAAGAAGCTTCAGAAGCTGTTCCTTTTCCTTTTCGGTATATACAGTGAAAAGCTTGGAAAAACGTTCTTTTCTCTCGTCCTCAAGCTCGTAGGCTCTGGCTTTTCCCACCTCTGTAAGGGTGATCAAAGTAGCTCTCTTGTCGTCGGGATCCACGGTTCTTACAGCATATCCTTCTGCCTCCAGCTTGCTGATAAGCTCGGATACCGAGGATGGATTGATTCCCATCTTTTCTACCAGCTCCTTCTGACGAATGCCTTTGTCCTGCTCCACCAGGGTTTCCAACATTCTTTCCTGAGCAAAGGCTCTCATTCTTCTCTTATGTCCGTAGGGACCGTGGTGTTCCGGACCGTGAGGGCCGTGGCCACCCATTCCGGAACCCTGAGGACCGTGTCCGCAAGGACCAAAGCCTTTAGCCATCTCTCCTTGAGGGCCTTGAGGACCGTGATGACCGGGGCCATGTGGACCGTGTCCGACCATTCCCGGGCCCTGAGGTCCACGTCCGCAGGGGCCGTGATGGCCGAAGTGACCTTCAGGCATCATCATTCTTCTGAGAGCGTGGGGTGCCTTCATTAACTGTTCAAATAGTTTTTCGTCTACGGATCTATTTTCTCTATTCATTCTGTTCATTCTATTCATTTATGTCTCCTTTTCCTGCCGCCCAGCGGCATTTGTTCTTCATATTAGTTTGGTACCGAATTAAATATACTACCGGTCAACCCCTTTGTCAATATATTTTTGTACCAAAATAATTTTGTGACTTTGTCACCTCTCGTATTGTACGGGGTATTGCTATCCTGTATAATGAAGAACAATTAAGGCATTCAAAAAGGAGATATACATATAATGAAGAAAAAATTGCTTGTTATAGCTATCATCTTGACCATGGTTTTTTCTCTGGCCTCCTGTGGCAAGTTTAAGAAGGACAAGGATTCCAAGAATCCTTCGGAAGCGTCCGAATCATCCTCTACGGAAGACCTTACGGATCTTCAGGCGGAGTTTGCCGCCTTTGTTGATGAACAGTATAAACTTTCTATGGAGGAGAGCTATATTGCAACCCATATCTACTATATCGATCCGGAGGCTGCGGGCATCGACATGTCCAACGTAGAGGTAAGCTTTGGCACCGCCGGAGACGAAGAGTCCATGGAGGAAGACCGTACCTTTTACAGATCTCTTCTTGAGGCTCTGGAAGGCTTTGATAGAGAAAAACTGACCCGTCTTCAGCAGGATCAATACGACGCTCTTGAATGGGAAATCAAATCCGTTCTCAAATTGGCCGACGAAAAATTTGACTACTACGCACAGTATTATGCAGTGCCCAATAGCGTGGATTCCAATTTGATTTCCTATCTCTCCATGTGGCATTTAAGAAACGAGAGAGAGGTTCAGGACTTCATTCTTCTGGTGGACAGCATCCCTGCCTATGTGGATTCCACCATTGAATATGCAAAGAAACAGCAAGAGAAGAAACTCTTTATGACGGATTTCAATACGGTTATCGAAAACTGCGAAGAGGTGATTTCTCTTGGGATGGACAGCTTCATCATTACCAGAATGCTTGAAGAGATTGAAAACGTAAAGGATCTGGACGCCGCGGCAAAGGAAAAATACAAGAAAGAAGTCCGCGAGGCCTTTAAGCGTTCCTATCTTCCCGCCTTTGAGACCATCAAAAAGGCCATGGAAGAGATGAAGGGCGGCTATAACCACAAGGGCAGCTTCTATGACTTTCCCAACGGCAAAGAGTATTACGCGGCTCTTCTCAACTATTCCCTTGGATCCTACGATGTTTCCGTTGATGATATAATGGCTCAGTCCAAAGAAACCTCCAACGAGCTTTTGGAAGATCTCTATCTGCTCTACGGAAAATTCTCCGACAAGGTTAACGATTTCTATATCAATCCACCTTCAACGGGGTATAAGGATTACGACTCCATTCTGAAGGATATGGAAAAGCTTATGCTTCAGGATTTCCCCGAGGTAAAAAATCTTGAATATCAGATTCAGAAGGCGGACGAAGAAGAGAAGTTGGATGAAAAGCATGTTGCCGCATACTTTGTAATTCCTCCTGTGGACGGTGACCATATGCAGCAGATGAGGGTAAACCCCAGCAATACGGAAATGGGATCCCTTGATACCTATACCACCGTTACCCACGAAGGTTTCCCGGGCCATATGTATCAGTATTCATTTATTGCTGACAATATCGAGTCTGAATATATTAAGACCCTGGGTATTGACGGCATGGTTGAAGGCTATGCGGTTTACGCCCAATACTCCTCTTTGGATTATTTGAAGGATGTACCCAATATATCAAAGCAGCTGATTATGCTTAACGACAAAATCGGTTATCTGGACTATGGCTATGCGGATATGGGAATCCAATACCTTGGATGGGGTCCGGAAGAAGTGGGAAGCTTCTTCGCAAGCGAAGGATATAATCTTTCTTCCGATACCATTAACGAGATCTACGAATTCCTGAGATTCACCCCTGCCTATTACGAACCCTATGGCATGGGCTATCAGTTCATCGCCTCCGAGAGAGAAAGAGCAGAGGAAGCTCTTGGCGAAAAATTTGAAGCCAAGGAATTCAACAGAGCCCTCCTCATGGCAGGCCCAACCCCTCAGGTTGTAGTATCTCGCTATATTGACGAA
>CAJOQI010000128.1 GCA_905236895.1 uncultured Peptostreptococcaceae bacterium
GAAGTGGCTGAATCCAAGGGCATCAGCCTCTATGATGCCCTCAATCTTACCTTGGATGAAGATATCTTTAAGGGAACGGGAGGAAGAGAGTTTGTGGACTTGATTGAAGTATTCTCCTCCATGGCCCAGGGCCATTCAATTTCGGAGGTTCTTAATGCAATTCTGGATAAAAGCGGCTACGAAAAAATGCTTAGAACGGAGGGAAGCCAGGAGCGACTGGACAATATTGCGGAGCTTAAGCAGTCCATTCTGGATTTTGAACTGGCTGCAGGAGAAGATTGCGATCTTCCCTATTATCTATCCCACGTGGCCACCTTTACCAGCCAGGACACCACGGATACCAAGGACAGAGTTAAACTGATGACCGTTCACGCAGCCAAGGGATTGGAATTCCCCAACGTCTTCCTTTGTTGCCTCAATGAAGGTGCCTTCCCCGCAGGAAAGGTTACCACCCGCCCCGGCATGGAGGAAGAACGCCGCCTTGCCTTCGTTGCCATGACAAGAGCGGAGGAAAGATTATTCCTTACCACCGCCGAAGGCAGAAACCTGGACGGTTCCCCACGCTATCCATCCCGCTTCCTCTTGGACATCGATCAAAGTCTTTTGGAATACACCCACGAACCTCCTGAAGACCTAATTAAAAACGCTCGGGAGTTTATAACCCTATCCTCCCGTTTCTTAAAGGATGATGAGAACCAAAAAACCCTTGAGGTTGGAACAAATGTGAACCATATGATTTTCGGCAGCGGAACCATTGTGGCTGTGAATATCCAGGAAGAGACTTATTTAATCGATTTCGACAATCTGGACACACCGAGAGCCATCAGCTTTAGGGCTAAATTGGATTAATCGGATAATTGTATTTATTGCATGAAAAAAGCGAGGATAGCAAGATCCTCGCTTTTATTATAGTTTTTGTTACGTCTTAGGTCTGGGCCGGGACTACATCATTCCCATGCCGCCCATTCCGCCGGCTCCGCCGGGCATTGCGGGCATATCTTCTTTGATGTCTACGATGCCTGCTTCCGTTGTGAGAAGCATTGCAGATGCGGATGCTGCGTTCTGAAGAGCGGAGCGGGTTACCTTGGCAGGATCCACGATTCCGTCTTTGATCATATCCACATACTGCTCTGTAGCTGCGTTAAAGCCTACTCCCGGCTTCTGGTTCTTAACTGCGTCTACTACTACGCTTCCTTCGAAGCCTGCGTTTTCCGCAATCTGACGAACCGGTTCTTCAAGGGCTCTTACGATGATGCGAGCACCTGTCTTGGCGTCTCCCTCAAGGCTTTCTGCATATTTTGCCACTGCAGGAATTGCATTGGCAAGAGCTGTTCCGCCGCCTGCAACAATGCCTTCTTCTACAGCTGCCTTTGTTGCGTTGAGAGCATCTTCTATTCTCAGCTTTCTTTCCTTAAGCTCGGTCTCTGTGGCGGCACCAACCTTGATTACTGCTACGCCACCGGAAAGCTTGGCAAGTCTTTCCTGGAGCTTTTCCTTATCGTATTCGGAGTCGCTTTCTTCCATCTGCTTTTTGATGGCTGCAACTCTATTCTTAATCTCGTTCTTGGACCCGCTTCCTCCAACGATTACTGTATTCTCCTTATTAACCTTTACCGTGGATGCTGTTCCTAGAAGGTCAATGGTGGCTTCCTTAAGATCGTAGCCAACTTCTTCGCTGATTACGGTACCGCCTGTAAGGATTGCAATATCCTCCATCATGGCCTTTCTTCTGTCGCCGAATCCGGGAGCCTTAACAGCAACTACGTCCAGAACGCCCTTAAGCTTATTGATTACCAGGGTTGCAAGAGCCTCACCCTCAATATCCTCAGCAACAATCAAAAGCTTTCTTCCCGACTTAACAATCTGCTCAAGAAGGGGCAGAAGGTCCTGAATATTGGTAATCTTCTTATCGGTCAAAAGGATATAAGGATTTTCGATTACAGCTTCCATCTTATCGGTATCCGTTACCATATATGCGGAGAGATATCCTCTGTCGAACTGCATACCCTCAACTACGTCCAGATTGGTTCCAAGGGACTTGGATTCCTCAACGGTGATAACTCCGTCACGGCCAACCTTTTCCATAGCCTCTGCAATAAGCTCGCCGATCTGCTCATCTGAAGCGGATACGGAAGCAACCTGAGCGATGCTTTCCTTGGTCTGAACCTTGCGAGCCTTTTTCTGAATCTCTTCAACGGCCTTCTCGACGGCACCTTCGATTCCCTTCTTAAGAACCATGGGGTTAGCGCCTGCAGCTACATTCTTAAATCCCTCGCGGATGATAATCTGAGCAAGAAGGGTTGCTGTGGTTGTTCCGTCACCTGCCACGTCGTTGGTCTTGGTAGCAACTTCCTTAACCAGCTGTGCTCCCATATTCTCAGCTCCGTCCTCCAACTCGATTTCACGAGCGATGGTAACACCGTCATTGGTGATAAGCGGAGAACCGTAAGCCTTATTGATCAAAACATTTCTTCCCTTGGGTCCAAGGGTAATCTTTACTGTATCAGCCAGCTTGTCAACACCGGCAAGCAGCTTTCTTCTGGCGTCCTCGCCATAAAAAATATCTTTTGCCATTTCTATTCCTCCAATTACTTAACTGTTGCCAGAATGTCTGACTGGTTCATTAAGGTATATTCTTCACCTTCGTATTTAATGTCGGTTCCGGCGTATTTGGAAAATACAACCTTGTCACCGGCCTTAAGCTCCATGGGTTCGTCCTTGGTTCCGGGGCCTACTGCCACAACCTCAGCCATCTGGGGCTTCTCCTTGGCGGAACTGGTCAGCAAAATGCCTCCTGCGGACTTTTCTTCAGCCTCTAATTTCTTAATAAGTACTCTGGCTCCCAGAGGCTTGATTCCAATACTTTTTGCCATTATTTTTACCTCCTAACAGCAATAATTTTTCATATAATTAGCACTCTTGAAAAAAGAGTGCTAAACACCTTTTACATTTTATTTCTTTCCCCATTAGATGTCAATAGAAACATGAAAGTTTTTATTTATTCCTCTCCCTTATATAGTAGAAGAGGTATTGCTGGGCAAAACCGCCTAATTCACCGAATCTTTCTCCGGCAAATTCCTTCATGCCATTTAGGTCATTTCCCTCAAAGCCATAGACCTCTGCCATGACCCTCTTAACCCAAACGTCGATGGGAAAGCTGGCTGTCTTCTCCATTCCAAAGAGGGCAATGCAGTTGGCCACCTTTGGTCCCACTCCGCATAGTTTGCTTAGTTTATCAAAGTCTTTTGGAAGTCCCTCCTCCGCCACGGTTTTGGCGGTTTCAATCAGGTATTTATCCCTATATCCCAGTTTAATAGGAGCCAAATCTTCCACTTTCAGTTTCGCAAGTTTTTCAGGAGTTGGAAGATTAAATGGTTTCAAACCTTCGGGAAGTTCAATGCTTTTTAAACATCTTCTATCCAGACCTGCAACAGGCTCACCAAAGTTCTCCGCCAAAGATTCTATACATCCCTTAATCCTTGGAATATGATTGTTCTGGGAGATTATGAAAGAAATTATGGTTTCCCATAGATCCTGTTTTAGGATTCTAATGCCTTCACCTGCCTTAATTGCTTTTGCCATGGCAGGGTCCCCTCTTCTTAGCTTTCTTTTGATTGTTCCGTAGTCTCTGTCCAGGTCCAAATAGTCTCTCCAAAGGGCTTTTTCCTCACTGGCTTTTACTCCATTGGGAGTAAGTAGGGGGATGATGGTAAGAGTACCTCTATCCTCTTTCATGCTAACTACACGATTAAGAGCAACTCCTATATAAAAGCCATCTTCCATCTTTCTCCACCTGAAACACTGGCCACAGTCAAATATATGTATAAGATTAAAATCCTTCACATCTATCTTTATGCTATTCATCCTTAAACGACCTCTCTAACTTCTATATCAACTTCCACCACATTGAAGGCTGTCATGGTTTCTATTACCTCAGCCAATCTGGACTGATAGCTTTCCGCCACATCCCAGATGGGAAGATCCTTTGATACTTTAATGGCTGCGAAAACCTTAAGCTCGTCGGGGGCGGTATTTTCGTAGATGCCGATTACCTCCTCAACTCCGTCAACCTCTCTTGCCACACAGTCCGCAATATCCGTTACCACCGTATCCGCAATAACAAAGTCGCCCAGATAGCTATAGGTAGGCCTAACCACGGTTCTGCCGGAGGCGAAGCTCTTTTCCTTTCCTCCCGAGATCAGAGAGAGACCCTGCTGCCTTAAGGAATCAATGGTCTCCTGGGCCATACCCGTAGCTCCCTTGGCCTTTCTGATTAACTTCATGGGATCCAGGAAGTATCCCGCAAAGTCCCTCTTTAGCTGAACCGTAGGAACAGGAATGATATGCTTCCCCTGCTGATCTCTTTGCTTCTCCGCCGCCTTCCGTTCTTCCTTGGTGGTAATCTCCTCAATATGGATTCGCTCGGTGACCGGTGGAAGTCCCAATCTTTCAGCGATTATATCCGCCATTCTGTCGGAGGTGGCCAGTACCAAAATGGAATTGGGCTTAAGCTCAGCAATCTTTTTTCTTACCCGGGAAGCTATTTCTTCCTTCTCAAAGATAGCGGTCTTGATAGCTCCTATTCGGGTTTTCTGCCTTTTGGCTGATTCTCCTGCCAAGGCTCCCTCGGAACTAATTAAAAGACCATCATCCACCATAAGATCGATGTCTCTGTCTATACAAATATTCTGGGCCTGATAGGATTTACCCGTTCCACTTTTTCCTGTCAAAGAATATACTTTCATCTTTACTTATTTATACCCTTCTGCTATAATCAACTGGAAATATAGTACTAGTCATCAAAAGGAGGATTACCAATGGCTTATAAGATTAGTGATGCTTGCATTAGCTGCGGAGCTTGCGCAGCTGAGTGTCCTAAGGAAGCTATCTCCGAGGGTGGCAGCCAGTTCGTAATCGATGCTGACAAGTGCATCGACTGCGGAAACTGCGCTGAGGCTTGCCCCGTAGATGCTCCCCAGCAGGACTAATAATATTTCAGAAGAAAAGAGGCGCCTTTTGGACGCCTCTTTTTTTTATTTCTTGCTACCTTTTTCTTTCTTCTTAATATCGTTCATATGATAGGCCAAGGCGTGGAGGCTATCGGAAAGATGTACGATTTCAAGGGCAACATGCTTGGGAACCTCGATGTCCACTCTGGCGAAGTTCCAGATTCCCTTAACACCTGCGAAGCAAAGCTTGTCTGCCGCCTCTTGGGCACTTTCTTTGTTGGTACATATAATGCCTATATCGATCTTTTCTTTCTCCACAAAATCAACGATATTGTCGTAGTTCTGGATTTCCATGCCATCCTGCATTTTTCCGATCAAATCCGGGTTGGTTTCAAATACTCCGCAAAGCTTGAATCCGCCCGTAAGGGTCTTGGTGTAATTTGCAATGGCGTGTCCCAGATTTCCCGCTCCCAGAATTACCATGCGATATTCTCTGTCCAGGCCCAAAATGGCGTCGATTTCTTCTCTAAGGCCTGTTACGCTATATCCGTAACCCTGCTGGCCAAATCCGCCGAAATTGTTTAAATCCTGTCTGATCTGGGAAGCCGTATAGCCAATCATATTGCTGAATTCCTTGGAGGAAATCTTCTCTACTCCCTTTTTCTCCAATTCAATCAGATATCTTCTATATCTGGGGAGCCTCTTGATTACTGCATTGGAGATTTTAGTGTTTTTCATATACTTACCTACTTAACCTGCGCTCTTAACAAAAAATAACCCGCCATAGGCGGGTTTGATTACTGAACCTTTTCCTCTACGTATTCTACGATATCGCTAACACTCTGGAAACGTTCCGCCTCTTCATCAGGAATTTCGATTCCATATTCTTCTTCGATAGCCATAATAATCTCTACAGCGTCAAGAGAATCGGCTTCCAAATCCTTCATAAGATTGGTCTCCATTGTTACCATAGATTCATCAACGCTGAGCTGTTCCATAATTATTTCTTTGATTTTCTCAAAAATCATTTTCTACCTCCCAATTATACGAGCAAATGTGGCCCTCTCTTTTCCACATAGGTTATTATAGTAAAGGCCTAAGTGTATTGCAATAGTTTTTTAGATACATCTTCCCAGTCTTCAACGGCCTTTTCCAGGGCTGTTTTTTTCTCCTCCAGAGA
>CAJOQI010000129.1 GCA_905236895.1 uncultured Peptostreptococcaceae bacterium
GCCGACATTTTATCCTGTAAGGTCGGCGAGGGTGCTGCGGGGCCGGTTTGGGAGGCCGCCCGCCTTTTCAGGGCGGACGGCTACGGCCCCGCAGCGGCGCTCCTTGAGCTGGCGGAATTAAGGCACCGAGTATGGCTAAAGACACAGGAGGCCAAGCAGAACACAGATTATTGATAAATCAACCAATTTGGGTATAATGAATAAGGAAAAACGAGATAATCGAAAAAGGAGATCCTTTTCAAATAATGATACCTCTTTCAACCAGAATGAGACCTCAAACCTTAGATGAATTTGTGGGGCAGGAGCATTTTCTCTATAATGGCTCCTTGCTTTACAATGCCATAACTCAGGGAAATTTTGATTCTGCCATTCTCTTTGGCCCCTCAGGAACGGGAAAGACCACTCTTGCAAGAATCGTGGCAAGAACCCTTGATAACGAATATACGGAGATTAACGCCGGGAGCGCGGGAATCAAGGAACTTAAGGCTTTGATAGAAAGAGCTCAGGACAGCTTCTATGGTCTTACGGCCAAGCCCCTCTTTGTTTATATAGACGAGTTCCATAGGTGGAATAAATTGCAGCAGGATTCTCTTCTAAAGGCTTTGGAAGAGGGTGTTATCAGATTCATTGCCAGCACCACGGAGAATCCATATTTTGCAATTAATAACGCGGTTCTAAGCAGAGTAAGAAATATCTATGAATTCAAGAAACTAAGTCAGGAAGATCTGGAAACCATACTTAACAGGGCATTGACGGATAAGGAAAAGGGCCTTGGAAATCTTGATATAAAATACACTCCGGAAATCATATCGATAATAGCTGACCTGGCTAACGGTGATGCAAGAGTTGCTTTGGATACTCTTGGTTTCATAGTGGAAAATATAAAACTACCCGGAGAGATTACGAAAGAATTGGTTTCTGAAGCCATGCAGAGAAAGCTGGGTTTCTATGACAGGGGAAACGACAGATACGATTTGCTTTCCGCCTTGCAGAAATCCATCAGGGGAAGCGACCCTGACGCAGCCATTCACTATTTGGCTAGGCTAATTGACGGAGGGGCGGATATTCAGACCATTGGAAGAAGACTTATGGTAATGGCTTCAGAGGATATTGGTATGGCCTATCCCTCTGCTATTTCCGTAGTAACATCTTGTGTTCAAGCTTCCCTTATGGTGGGTCTTCCGGAGGCAGGACTAAACCTGGCAGAAGCCACCATCCTCCTGGCATCGTCACCTAAGTCCAATAAATCCGCCATGGCATATTGGGATGCACTTTCCGATGTTCAGAATAGAGATATAGATCCGGTTCCGGAACACCTGAAGGACAATCATTATGCGGGTGCCAAGAATCTGGGATACGGCATAGATTATAAATATCCCCACCAATATGGAGGCTATGTTAAGCAGCAATACCTGCCCAACGACCTTTATCAAGAGGGCGTAAAATACTATGAACCTACGGAGAATGGTTCAGAAACGGGCTTCAAGAAATTCCTGGAGGATCTGAGAAAGAAATATGGAAATAATTAGAGCGGATTATTCGGGCTTTTGTTTTGGTGTAAAGAAAGCCATTTCCATAACCGAGGAACAGATTGAGAAAAAGAAAAGAGAAGGGGGAAAGGGTAATATCTATACCCTTGGCCCCCTTATTCATAATGCTTCCGTAATAGAAGAACTTGAAGAAAAAGGCGTTAAGACCATTGATGATTACACTATTCCTCAGCCGGGGGACACTTTGATTATAAGATCCCATGGAGAGCCAAAATCATTCTATGATGCCATGGAGGGAAGAGGGGTTGAACTTATTGATACAACCTGTCCCTTTGTTTCAAAAATCCACGAATTGGTGGGAAAAGCCTTCCAAAATAACAAAGAAATAATAATCGTTGGGGATAAAGATCACCAGGAGGTAATTGCGACCAATGGTTGGGCGGATAATAAGGCGATTATTTTGGGAACCATAGAAGAGGCAGAGGCTTTTGGGAACCAAGAAATGGCTCAAGGGCAGGAGAAGAACTATTATCTAGTATGCCAAACTACCATAAGAAAGGAACTGCTGGAGGAAATTCTTCTTAAACTCAAGGAAAAGGGAATCCTTCCGGAGGTTGAAAATACAATATGTAACGCCACTACCCAGCGCCAGGATGCCTGCAGAGAACTGGCAAAAAAGATGGATGCAATGGTGATAATCGGAGGAAAAAACAGTTCCAATACCAGAAAACTCTTCGAGATAGCCAATAAGTATTGCAATAATACTTTTTTTGCGGAAAATAATAGCGATTTACCATTGAAAGAAATGTCAAAATATTATAAAATAGGGGTTGCGGCGGGCGCCTCGACGCCCGAAAGCGTAATTAAGGAGGTTATTGCAAGCATGAGCGACACAATCAACGAAACTAAGTTAAACGAAGAAACCATGGAAAGCTTTATGGACGAAATTGATGCGTCCCTTAAGTTGCCACGCAGCGGCGAAATCGTCGACGGCAAGGTATTCCAGGTTACAGACAAGGAAGTAATCGTAGATCTTGGATGCAAGAAGGACGGTATTCTTCCTGTCGAAGAGGTTACACTTGAGGAAGGAGAAAGTCTGACATCGGTATTCCATCCGGGTGATGAAATCAGAGCCAAGGTTATTAAGACCGACGGCGATGAGGGAAGCATTCGTCTCTCCAAGAAGAAACTCGAAGTGGGCCAGCATTGGGATGAGATTTGCGAAGCTCATGATGATAAGTCCATCATTAATGTCAAGGTTGTTAGAGCGGTCAACGGCGGTGTAATCGCTGCCTATAAGGAAGTAACGGGATTCATTCCCATGTCCCAGCTCTCCAACAGATATGTTGAAGATGCTGACGAGTTCATCGGCGAGAATTTCGACGTTAGAGTTATCAGAGTTGACCCAAAGAGAAACAGAGCTGTATTCTCACACAAGGTTGTATTGAACGACGAAAAACAGAAACACATTGAAGGAATCTGGGAAAACCTCAATGTGGACGACGTGGTTGAAGGAACCGTTATGAGATTCACCAACTACGGTGCATTCGTAGATATCGGCGGAATAGACGGACTGCTCCATATCTCCGAGATTTCCTGGGGTAAGCTTAGACATCCACAGGAAGTTCTGAACATAGGTGACAAGATTGCCGTTAAGATTCTCTCCATGAATCAGGAAAAGGGCAAGATTTCACTGGGTCTCAAGCAGATCACACCGGAACCCTGGACAATCATCAACGACAAATATCAGGTTGGTGAGACAATCAAGGGTAAGGTTGTTCAGATTAAGGAATACGGCGCATTCGTAGAATTGGAGCCGGGCCTTGATGGACTGGTACATATTTCCGAAGTGGCTCATAAGAGAGTTAACGACATCAACGACGAGCTTAAGCCGGGACAGGAAGTTGAAGCAAAGATTCTCGACATCGATGTAGAAAGAAAGAGAATCAGCCTCAGCATCAAAGCCTGCGTAGAGCCCACAGAAGAGGAGCTTAAGGCTGCGGCAGCCGAGAAGGAAGAGGCTGAAGTAGTTGAAGCATCTGAAGAAGTCGTTAAGGAAGCATCTGAAGTATCCGAAGCTACCGAAGAGGTAAAGAAGGATCATGATGATGACGTTGACGACGACAAGGTTGAAGAAGCCATTGAAGAAATCGCTGAGGCATCCGAGGAAGCTGTAGAGGAAGCCCCCACAGCTGAAGCTGCAGAAGAGATTGCTGCACAGGTAATCGAAGAGGCTCCCACAGAGGAATAATAAATAGCGATGTTATTTGGCGCAGGAGGCTTAAGACTTCCTGCGCTATTTATTTTTAAGCTGAGAAACGGTGAAATAACGGTGAAATAATGAAGGTAATAAAACTTACAGGTGGAATCCTGGAAAGCAACGGATATATCATATATCAAAACAAGGGTGGAGACTGCTATATTATCGATCCGGGCCATAGCGGGCCCAGATTCGTGGAGCAGATTAAGAAAAACTGTTTTAACCCTAAGGGAATAATCCTGACCCATCATCATCCCGATCACGTGGGAGGGATGAAGGCAATTCAGGAAGCCTTTGATTGCCCAACCTATATGCACGAAATGGATGCTTTGGTTTTCAAAAAAACCATAGACGTTCATCTGAAAGATGGAGATGTATTTGATTTGGAGGGCGAAGAACTTAAGGTTATCAGCACTCCAGGACATACCAAGGGGTCCATTTGCCTTATGTCCGAAAAGAGCAGAATCTGCTTTACGGGGGATACCATCTTTGATACGGACCTTGGAAGAAGCGACCTTCCGGGAGGGGACGAAGCTGAGATGGAGGATAGCGTAAGAAATATCATCAGCAAATGGGAAAACGATATATTCATCTATCCGGGCCACGACCAGGGAGCCACCATGAAAACCGTAAGAACATACAATACGGAATATCTTGCAATAATGGAGGGACAGGGAAGATGAGCATGATCAAAATGGTGGGACTTGATCTGGATGGCACATCCTTAAACGAAAAAAGTCGGCTCTCTCCCAGAACAAAGGCTGCCTTTGAAAGAGCGGGGGAAATGGGAGTCCACATAGTGGTTGCCACAGGAAGAACCTTTAGCTCCCTTCCGGAAGAACTGAAAGACGTGAAGGGACTTAAATACCTAATCACATCCAACGGTGCAAAGATAACGGGAGCCCAGGACGGGAAAACCTATTATGAGAATCTGATTGGAGAGAAGGAAACGGAAAAGGTTCACAATATCCTTAAGCCTCTTAATGCCAGTATAGAATTCTTCGCCGAGGGAAGAGCTTATATCGGTATGGAGGACTATGAAAAAGTTGAAAAGGGATTCTTCAGAGAAGAGGTCAGAACCTATGTCCTTACTACCAGAACTCCAGTTGAAGACATTTACGACTTCCTCCTTAAAAACAAAGGGAGAATAGAAAACATAAACGTAAACTTCACGGAACTTGAAGAAAAACCCTTCTTTGCAAAGGCCCTTTCCGTCCTTGATGGAGTAACCCTTACATCATCCTTTCCCTTCAATATAGAAATTGGTGGGAAGACCACTAGCAAAGGGGAGGCTCTGGCCTATCTTCTAAAGCAGGAGGGGCTGGAAAGGGAAAACCTTATGGCCTGCGGTGACAATCCCAACGATATAGCCATGATTAAACTGGCAAAAATAGGTGTGGCCATGGGGAATGCAGACGAAGAAGTCAAGAAGATAGCTGATGTAATCGCTCCCCCAAACTACGAGGATGGGGTTGCTCAGATGATTGAAAAATACGTATTTGAGGAATAGTGGCGATTAAAATCGCCACTTTTTGTATGGGAAAATTTGACATTTTTTTGTCCTCGTGATAAGTTGGATTTGAAAAGCGGCCGGCAGGAAGGACAGAGAATGTATAGAAAGAAAGTTGTTGGAAAAGCGGGGGAAATACTTGCCGCTATTTATTTGGAAGAAAAGGGATTTCGGATTTTGGAGAGAAACTTCTCCACCAAATTCGGAGAACTGGATATTATAGCCGAAAAGGAGGGGGTGCTCCACTATATCGAGGTGAAAACCAGATCCTCAATGGATTATGGCGGTCCTGCTGAGGCGGTGGATGAAAAGAAACTGAGGAAGATGGAGAGAGTGGCTCTCATATACAGAGCCAGAAATATGCCACCGCAAAAAAGGGAATCCATGGATGTAATAGGAATCTCCATTGATTTCCTTGAAGGGGTGAACTGATGCTTTCCAAAATCACAAGCTGCACCTTGGATGGTATAAACGCAGTGGAAGTAATCTGTGAAACCTCAATCGAAAGAGGGCTTCCGAAAACATATATCGTTGGTCTTGGGGATACGGCAGTTAAGGAAGCTGCCCTTAGAGTCAGAGCTGCCATTGGCTCCTTCGGCCTTGAATATCCGGGAGGAAGAGTTACCCTTAATCTTTCTCCTGCCTGGCTTCATAAGAAGGGCAGTCACTACGACCTTGCCATGGCAATGGGTATCTTAATGGCTTCGGGACAGATCGGGGAGAGCCGCGTAGGGAGCGGGGCCTTCTTGGGAGAGCTGTCATTGGATGGTACTATTAACCCTGTAACGGGCATCCTGCCAATGGTCTCCCACCTAAAAACCATTGGCTTGGAATATGTCTTTGTTCCCGAAAAAAATGTAAAGGAAGCATCTCTGGTACCGGGAATAAAAGTCTTTGGAGCAAAGGATTTAGGGGCTGTTGTTGCCCATCTACGGGGAGCAATTCCCTTGGAATATCATAGGAATGACCAGCCCGCTCTAACAACAAAGCCAAGAGACACAATGGATTATAGGGATATTAAGGGGCAGGAATTTGCCAAAAGAGCGATCGTCCTTGCAGTTGCAGGTGGACATGGACTTCTAATGACCGGAAGTCCGGGAACCGGTAAATCCACGTTGGCAGAAAGAATGACAACTATAATGCCTCCCATGGACTTTGATGAGATGATGGAATTGACAGGGATTTATTCCATTGCGGGAGAGTTGAATTTGGGAGAGCCTCTTAAGAGGGATAGACCCATAAGAAGACCGGGAAGCAGCATTACAAGGGCAGGACTTCTGGGGACAGGCTATCCTCCAAGGCCCGGAGAAGTGACATTGGCCAACAAAGGAATTCTGTATTTCGACGAACTGCCGGAAATGGATAGGGGCGTCTTGGATGGCTTAAGGGAACCTATGGATCAGAGAATGGTCAGGCTGGTGAGACATGGTCATAGCTACGAATACCCAGCGGACTTTCTCTTTGTTGCTTCCGCCAATCCTTGCAAATGCGGGTATTACGGAGATCCGGCAAAGGAATGTAAATGCACTCCTGCGGAGATTGCATCATATAAAACAAGAATATCGGGACCCATTAGAGATAGGATAGATATTAGAATAAACCTCACAAGCCCTGAGTATAAAGAACTGATGGGAGAAGAAGGTCTTTCCTCCGCAGAAATGAGGGATATGGTAATCGGAGCAAGGGAAGTGCAGCTTAAGAGATATGAAAAAGAAGAGTTTAAGTTAAACGGAAGGATGAGTGACGGGGCAATAAAGAAATATATTTCCATTAGCCCTGAAGGGGAAAAACTATTGGAAGAAGCCTATAGGGTTCTTGAATTAAATCCACGATCCCTTGTAAAGATAAAGAAGCTTGCCAGAACCATAGCGGATCTGGAGGGAAGAGATAGAATCGAAAAAGAGTATATAGGAGAAGCGTTGCAATATAGGGAGAAGAAAAATGAATAGCATTTATTTGAAACCGGAGGATAGGGATTATCCAAGAAAGCTTCTCGAGCATCTCCAAGACCCACAGCCTATTTACTATGTTGGTAGGAGAGAGCTTTTTGATGCCAAATCCATAGCCATTGTAGGCAGCAGAAATTGCACCGCTTATGGAAAGGCTGTGGCAAGGAGTTTAGCCAAGAGGGCGGCGGAATACGGAGTGACCGTAATAAGCGGTTTGGCCTACGGTATAGATGGTGAAGCCCATAAGGGGGTTCTGGAGGAAGGAGGAGATACCATAGGTGTTATCGCAAACGGAATCCGAGTTTATTATCCTAAATCCCATAGGGAACTTCAAGATCACATAAAGGGAAAGGGTCTATTGGTAAGCGAATATGAGGATTCTGCGGAAGCCAAGCCTTATACCTTTCCAAGGAGAAATAGGCTCATAACCGCTTTGGCGGATGCGGTTGTAATAGTTGAAGCGGCTACCCGGTCCGGAGCCTTGATAACAGCGGAATCCGCCGCGGAGCAAGGAAAGTTGCTCTATAGTGTTCCGGGAAATATAACCAGCAAAGCCAGCATAGGCACAAACAAGCTCATTAGAGACGGAGTGATGTCCTTGGTCTTCTTTGACGACCTCTTTAGGGATTTGGGCTTTGATTCCATAGAAAAGGATTCCAAATTGGGAGGTTTGGGTGAGGATGAGGTTAGTGTGATGAAGGCTCTCTCCTCAGGAGGAAATCTCTCAATCGAAGATATTGTAAAGGCTACAGGGCTCTCACCCAAGACTGTAAACGGCATTCTGACAGTGTTGGAAATGAAGAATCTCATAGCTGTGGAAATGGGTAGGGCAATAGTGCTTTAAGCATTGTTTAGACAAAAAAGTACAGATTATTATTGCAAAATCATTTGGGACAGAATACAATATGTTCTCGAAAGCATAATTTGCTACATTATTATATGGAGAGAAAAACTAATGGCAGCACCAAAAACTACTGAAAAAAAGGCAGGATCAGGGAAAATCCTGGTAATAGTGGAGTCTCCCTCCAAGGCCAAGACCATTGGCAAATATCTGGGAGGACATTATAAGGTTATCGCTTCCGTAGGTCATGTAAGGGACCTTCCCAAGAGCAAACTGGGAATTGATGTGGATAATAATTTTGAACCACAGTATATTCCCATCCGCGGAAAGGGCAGCCTGATCAAGGAACTTAAGAAGGAAGCTTCCAAGGCCAGCAAGGTTTATCTGGCAACGGACCCTGATAGAGAGGGAGAGGCCATCTCTTGGCATTTGGCATTCCTTTTGGGAATAGATCCTGCATCACCTTGCAGAATAGAGTTTAACGAAATCACAAAGGACACCATCAAAGAAGCCATCAAGCATCCAAGGGCTATTGACTTGGGTCTTGTTGACGCCCAGCAGGCCAGAAGAGTTCTGGACAGATTGGTGGGATATAAGATTAGCCCCCTTCTTTGGAGAAAGATAAGAAGAGGTCTTTCCGCAGGAAGAGTTCAGTTTGCGTCTCTTAAGCTTATCTGTGACAGAGAGAGGGAAATCCAAGCCTTTGATCCCAAGGAATATTGGAATATCAGTGCTGTATTTAAGAAGGGCAAATCCGAATTCCAGGCAAAGCTTAACGATTATAAGGGAAGCAAGATTACCGTAGAGAACAAGGAACAGAACGATAAGATAATTTCGGATCTTAAGGCCGGAACTTTTAAGGTTACCGATATTAAGGAGAAGGAAAGAACAATCAAACCTCTTCCGCCATTTACCACAAGTAGCTTGCAGCAGGAAGCAGGAAACAGACTTAACTTCAATGCCCGTAAGACCATGATGATCGCTCAGCAGCTCTACGAAGGTGTGGAGATTGCCGGTGTTGGAACCACAGGTCTTATTACCTATCTTAGAACAGACTCCGTAAGAGTATCCGACCTGGCAAGAAGTGCTGCTAAAACATATATTGAGGGCAAATACGGAAACGAATATGCAGGCAATAACGTATATTCCAATAAGAAAAAGGATATACAGGATGCCCACGAAGCCATTAGACCTGCAGATGTGACCCTTCATCCAAACGATATTAAGGGATCTCTTTCCTCGGATCAGTTTAAGCTCTATCAGCTTATTTGGTCCAGATTCGTGGCAAGCCAGATGACTCCGGCTCAGTATAACGGAATGCAGGTAACTATCGAAAACGGCGACTATGGCTTTAGAGCAACAGGCTCTGAAATGCTCTTTGATGGATTCAGAAAAGTCTATAAGACAACAACTGAAGGTGAAGAGGATAAGATGCTTCCTGCTTTGGAAAAGGGAGAGGTTCTCAATCCCGAGGAAATCAAAGGGGAGCAGGCCTTCACCCAGCCTCCCGCAAGATATACGGAATCCAGCCTGGTTAAAGAATTGGAAGAGAAGAATATCGGAAGACCTTCAACCTATGCCCCAATCGTATCCACTCTCTCCGAGAGAAGATATGTGGCAAGGGAGAAGAGGTCTCTTAAACCTACGGAGCTGGGATTCGTTGTTGACGAATTGATGGAAGAGTATTTCACGGACATTGTGGATGCAGGATTTACGGCTTCCATGGAAGACAAGCTGGATGATATAGAAATCAAAAAGCAGGAATGGAAAAAGGTAGTAGGTGATTTCTACGGACCCTTCGAGAAGGAATTGGTTAAGGCCGACGAAGCCATTGAGAAGGTTACGGTAGCAGATGTTCCCACGGGAGAGACCTGTGAGATTTGCGGAAAGCCCATGGTTAAGAAGATGGGTAGATTCGGTGAGTTTATCGCCTGCAGCGGTTATCCCGAATGTAAGAATACCAAGGCTATTGTGGAAACAACAGGAGTAAAATGCCCCAATTGCGGAAAGGACCTTTTGGCCAGAAGAAGCAAAAAGGGAAGACTCTTCTATGGATGCAGCGGCTATCCCGCATGCACCACCGTATTCTGGAATAAGCCGGTGGACAAGGCTTGTCCAAAATGTGGCAGCCTTTTGGTAGAAAAGAAGAGCAAAGGCTTTAGCCTTGCATGCTCAAACCAGGAATGCGACTACAAGGAGTAGGAGGAAGTAATGGTTCAATTTCATGCGACTACAATCTGCGCGGTGAGAAGAGGACCTGATGACGTTGCCATAGGTGGAGACGGTCAGGTTACTATGGGAGAAAATGCCATCATGAAAAACACCGCCAAGAAGGTAAAGAGAATATACGGAGGCAAGGTGCTTACAGGTTTTGCAGGAACCGTTTCCGATGCCTTTTCTCTTACGGAAAAGTTTGAGAAGAAGCTGGAGGAACACGGTGGCAATCTTAAGAGAGCCGCTGTTGACCTTGCCCAAATGTGGAGGTCCGACAGAGGAATGAGGAATCTGGAGGCTCTCATGATCGTCGCCGATAGCGAAGACCTTTTGGTAATCTCCGGAACGGGAGAAGTTATTTCTCCGGACCAGAGCTTTGTTGCAATCGGCTCAGGCGGAAACTATGCCTATGCAGCAGCGAACGCCCTTTACAATCACACCGATATGAAGGCGGAAGATGTGGTAAGGGAAGCTTTGAGAATTGCTTCTTCCATCTGCGTTTACACCAACGATCAGATTACCGTTGAGACCCTATAGGAGGAAATATGAGCGTAAAGATTCAAAATATGACTCCCAAGGAAATAGTTGCGGAACTGGATAAATATATAATCGGTCAGGACGAGGCAAAGAAGATGGTTGCCATCGCCTTGAGAAACAGATATAGAAGATCCCTTCTCTCGGAGGAGATGAGAGAAGAGATTACTCCAAAGAATATCTTGATGATGGGGCCCACAGGCTGCGGTAAGACGGAAATAGCAAGACGTTTGGCCAAACTTATGGACGCACCCTTTGTTAAGGTAGAAGCAACAAAGTTCACGGAAGTGGGCTATGTGGGAAGAGACGTGGATTCCATGGTGAGAGACCTGGCTGAAGCCGCCATCAGAACCACCAAACAGGCTAAGCTTAAAGAAAAATACGGCATTGCCGAGGAAATCGCGGAAGAGAAGATAATCGAGGCCATCATCCCGGGTAAGCAAAAGGCCAATCCGGGAACCACCAACCCCAATAATCCCTTTGCTTTTATCCTTAATGCCTATCCCGGTCAGCAGCAGATTCCCGCTCAGGAGAATCAAAGCAATCAGAAGCCTGAGGGAGATGTGGAGATGGCCAGGGAGCAGGTTCGTCAGCAGCTTAGACAGGGACTCCTTGAGGAACAGTTCATAGAAATAGAGGTCGCTGATACACCCAAGAGCAATCAGTTGGATATGAGCAACGAAGGCATGACTATCGCCATTGGAAATATCTTCGGAGATATGATGCCAAAGAAGACCAAGAAGAAGAGGGTAAGGGTAAGCGAGGCAAGAAAGATTCTTCGGGAGCAGGAAGCCCAGAATCTTATCGATATGGATCAGGTAACCGATGAGGCCATGGAGAACGCTGAGCAGAACGGAATTATATTTATCGACGAGATAGATAAGATCGCATCCGCTTCAACCTATGCCAATACCGCCGACGTTTCCAGAGAAGGAGTTCAAAGAGACATTCTTCCAATCGTGGAGGGAAGCGTGGTTAATACCAAGTATGGACCACTTAAGACGGATCATATACTCTTTATCGGAGCGGGGGCTTTTCATACTGCAAAGCCCACTGACCTGATTCCCGAACTCCAGGGACGTTTCCCAATCAGAGTGGAACTTAGCAATCTGGACAAGGAGGCCTTCAAACAGATTTTGACAGTTCCCGAGAACGCCATAATCAAGCAAAATCAAGCACTTCTGGCAACGGAAGGGATAAACCTGGTATTTTCCGAAGATGCTATTGACGAAATAGCGGGGATGGCTTATCTTATGAATGAGCAGACAGAAAATATCGGTGCAAGAAGACTCCACACCATTATGGAAAACCTGCTGGAGGAGATTTCTTTCGAAGTTCCCGAAATGGAGGGTGAACCTCTGGTAATCGATAGGGAGTATGTAAGAAATAGGTTCAGCGATACCATAGATAAGGACGACGTGGATAAATATATTATTTAACCCTCCTGTTTCGAAAGAGAAGGTGAGAAATGAAGAACGACTTGCTGACGAGAATCAGAAAATTGAACACCGTGCTTTCCAAAAGTACTTCGGGATTGGTATCCTTTGATGAATTGTGCACTGTTCTTTATGATGTTCTTGATGCAAACATCTATATCGTCAATAGGAACGGAAAGGTTCTGTCCGCTTATTACGATAAGGGAGAGGAAACACCTTTCGTTTCCAACGACCAGGATAAGCTCCACATGCTGCCTGCTCAGTATAACGACGAAATCATAGGAATAAAGGAAACCAAGGAAAACCTCACATATGATGCCATTAGGGAATACTTTGGTAAAGACTATGAAATGGCGGATAAATTCCATACCTTCGTACCAATCATCTTCGGGGGAAAGAGGGTTGCTACCCTTGTAATTGCAAGAGCCAGCAAAGCCTTCTCGGATGAGGACATTGCCATTGCCGAATACGGAGCTACCGTTGTGGGAATAGAAGTAAGTCGTGGCATGGCTCTGGAAGAGGAAGAGGGAGACAGAAGAAGGAATGCGGTTCATAACGCCCTTGAGACTTTGTCCTATTCCGAGCTTGATGCGGTAACAAAGATATTCGCAGAGCTTAGGGGTGAAGAGGGACTTTTGGTTGCCAGCAAGATTGCCGATCAGTCGGGCATTACCAGGTCCGTAATCGTAAATGCCTTAAGAAAGCTGGAAAGCGCCGGAGTAATCGAATCCAGATCCCTAGGAATGAAGGGAACGAGAATCAAGATAACCAACGAATTCCTCAGAGAGGAAATCCAAAAGATAACAGGTTAGAAAATGGGCCGCCTGAAAGGCGGCTCTAATTATAGGTTATGAGTGAAAGCTATTACACCATAGAAAAAGCCGTAAGGGTGGAACAGATTGTGGAAAAATCCAGGTTCATCGCCAGCCTTATCCCCGTGGGGAGCAAAGAGGAGGCTGATCGAGAGCTGGCTTTGATTCGGGAAGAGTTTAAGGACGCTACCCATAATGTTCCTGCCATGGCCATAGGAAAGAAGTCCGAGCTTGTTTGGTGTAGCGACGACGGGGAGCCTCAGGGCACTTCCGGACCGCCCATGCTTAGGATTCTTACTGCCAAGAGGCTTACCAATGTGATGGTGGTCGTCACCCGTTATTTCGGAGGAATCAAGCTGGGAACGGGGGGATTGGTTAGAGCCTATTCAGGAGCCCTTGAAATGGCCATTGATACGGCTGAAATCGTGGAATTAAAGGAATACTCCTTTGTTAAAGGTGAGGTTGATTACCAAGCTTTTAATAGGATTTCGGCCCATGGTTTTCCACAAGAGGTTCAGCTTTTGGACAAGGAATACGGAGAAAAGGTGACCTTCACCATAAAATGCCCGGAATCTTTGGAAAACCAAGTAAAGGAACAGCTGGATAATCTGACAAAGGGAGGGGTGAAATACCTTTGATTAGGTAGAAAATGCCCTTGACAAAAGCACTCCTTTAAGATAAACTCTATTAGTGCGTCAGCCTGACGGGAACGCGTCGGCACAGATAGAGAAATCTAGCGCTCGGAATATACGCGGCCTGGTAGTTCAGTTGGTTAGAATGCCAGCCTGTCACGCTGGAGGTCGACGGTTCGAGCCCGTTCCAGGTCGCCAATTCAATATTGCTAGATATGGCGCAATCATGCTGGCGTGGCTCAACGGTAGAGCAGCTGATTTGTAATCAGCAGGTTGGGGGTTCGATTCCCTCCGCCAGCTCCAACAAAGTTTCTTAGAAAACTTAATCAAATGATATCTATAATGAATTGGTACTCCGGTTCGTCATGGATATACTAAATTTGGAAAATGTCGAGGGATTCCCGAGTGGCCAAAGGGGGCGGACTGTAAATCCGTTAGCTGAGCTTTCGATGGTTCGAATCCATCTCCCTCGAC
>CAJOQI010000130.1 GCA_905236895.1 uncultured Peptostreptococcaceae bacterium
AGACCAAACTACCGGGAACCGTAAGCGACGCCTTTGTTTTAAGAGCGGAGGTAGTGGAGCTTCAGGAGAAACCATCTCTTCCCATTGGGGAAGTGGGAGTGGATGCCTTTGGTCAGAAACCCTATTACGAGGACAGGGGAAAAATGATGAGAGCCATCATTGCCGTGGGGAAACAGGATGTGGATTTGGAAAGCATGACTCCCCTGGATCCTGACAGTGAGATCATGGGAGGAAGCTCCGACCATATTATTTTAGACGTAACAAAGTGTCCCGAAAGATATCCCGTCGGCGCCGTGGCAGAATTCACTTTAGGCTACGGCGGTATGCTAAAAACCATGACAAATCAATATGTTGTGCGTGTGTATAGGTAGACACCACAAAAAATTTATGAATTTTTCTTAAGAACGATTTTAAGGGGTAGCGCTGAAAAAATCTTGTGTTATTATAGCCGTACTAAAAGGGGATTATTATAACAAAAAGGATTGGAGTTGGGAAAAAATGGCAAGAAGGGATAGGTATATTTTTGCCAAAAAGAAACAGAGTCAGTACCTTAAGGAGATGCTGGTCATTATTCTATTAATGATCGCTATCGTCCTGGTTGCTCTGTTTTTATTTTTTAATCTTTTCGGTAATGCGGCCAGGGTGGTCCTGGTGGAGAACCCCAAGGTGGAGCTGGGAAGCAACGCCAAAGCCTCCGATATGATAGTGGAGGTTAAGAAGGGAAGTCTCAAGCAGGATGCGGTAATCGAAACCGACAGAATTGGTACCACCAAGGTGGAGGTAGTCCTGGATCAAGGAGGAAACGATAAGACCTTCAGCTTTGATGTGGAGGTGGTAGACACCACACCACCTGTTATCGAAATAAGCGACAATTTCTCCGTTATCAAAGGAGGTCACCTGGATCTTGCTTCGGAAGCCAAGGTAAAGGATAATTCCGGAGAGAATATTGTGGCGGATATTGCAGGCCATGTGGACATAAATGCAGAGGGAGAATACCCAATTACCATTAAGGCCTCCGATTCCTCCGGTAACGCCGTGACCAAGGATGTGACGGTTACGGTAATAGACCCCGCGAATGTGGAAGGAGATATCACCTATACCACAGCCAAGGGATTCCAGGCCAAGAGAGAAGGCGGAGTTACGACCATAGATGGGGCAGTAATGGTTAATAAAACCTATCCGGTTCCAGAGGAATACGGTCCCTGGGATTTAACCCCGGAAACCTATGAGGCTTATTACGAATTAATAAATGCCGCCGCAAGCGAAAAGGGATATAATCTCTTCGCCATAGATACCTTTGTTTCATACTATACTCAAAAGTCATATTACGATAACCAGGTATGGACCTATGGCCACGACGCTGCGGAAGCCAGAATAGCAAGGCCCGGTCACTCCGAGCACCAGACCGGTTTGGCAATCGACATCAACTGGACTGACGAAAGCTTTGGTAATACTGATGAAGGCAAGTGGCTAAGCGACAACTGCTGGAAATACGGATTCATCATGAGGTTCCCCAAGGGAAAAGAAGTGGAAACCGGATTTGGCTATCAGCCCTGGCATATAAGATATGTGGGTAAGGACCTGGCCGAGAAACTCTATAACGGAGGGGACTGGCTCACCATGGAAGGGTATTTCGGAGTATCTTCCGTATATGCTGTTGATAACAGCGCAGACTATAACTAATAGAGCGAAGGTAAATAGCTGAGGAAGAATAGAAGTTGCTGCGACCCACGACGCCCCGCATATAATTAAATGACAGAATTGAATAGGAAATAAAAAAATCCTCGAGGCCTATATGGCGTCGAGGATTATTGTTAATGGGTTTTGATTGTAAAGTATACTGCCTATGAGGCTTTCGTTTATTGCCGTAAGTAGTGGTGAGGTTGAGTCGGAGTCGAAGAAGCTTAAGAGGGGGAAGAGTATCAGCATTATGAGACTCACTATTAAAAGCCCTCTCAAGAATCCGAATACGGATCCGCACAGCCCGTTTATAAAACCAATGGCGTCATCTTTGTCCTTGCTCTCAAGGACCATTATCAAAAGCTTGGTGAGAATCAGAAGGATTCCCAGGATAATGGCAAAGGAAACGGTAAGAATTATGGTATCAACCACGGAGCCCATAATTCTGTTGGCAGTCTCTTGGGTTGCATCGGTTATACCCAGTCTAAAATGCTCCGGCACGAAGGAAAACAAAGTATTGTTTTCCAAGGCTGATGCTATGGAGCTGGTAAGATGAGATGTAATGCTTTCGTCAAGGCCGGTGTGCTGGCAAAGCCAATTCTTTGCCGGGTTGGCAAGGAAAACCGAGGCGATGATGCATACGATCCACCGAACGAAACTAAAAACCGAGGCCAAGAATCCTTTGCTCCAGCCCAAGGCAAGAGAAATAAAGATGGTGAATACTATGGCCACGTCAACCATTATGCTTGCTGTACTTCCGGCAAAAAGATCCATTCTTTTTCCTTTCGAATATCGATAACATGTAGGGATATAATACTAAAATACTGGCTTTCTTGCAAGTTATTGGTAGTTGTGTTAACATTAGAAGGCTTATGAACGAATATATGAAAAGCGCCATTGAAGAGGCCCGAAAGGCCTACGAATTGGGGGAAATCCCTGTGGGTGCCGTGGTGGTGAAAGAGGGCGAAATTATCGGTCGAGGCCACAATTTAACGGAAACCCTTAAAGACCCCACCGCCCATGCGGAGATGCTGGCAATCCGGGAGGCAGCAAAGACTCTCGGAGGCTGGAGGCTTTTGGACTGCGATATATACGTGACTCTGGAGCCCTGCAGCATGTGTGCCGGTGCTCTGGTATGGTCCAGAATGAGAGCTATCTATTACGGAGCGGATGACCCCAAGGGCGGCGGTTGCGGTTCCGTCTTCGACATAGTAAGAAGCGAGGACCTCAATCATAAGCTGGAGGTGCACAGCGGCCTTGAAGCCGAAGAATGCGCCAAACTGATGAAGGATTTTTTCCGAGAACTAAGGATAAGATAAACAGCCGGAGGATTTTGTTAATGAAGAGAATTGTCACGAGACTTTTACTGGTCGTGATGCTAATAGGCATGTTCACCGTAAGCGTTTTGGCCGAAGGTGAATTGATATTGGAAGAAAGTTACCCCGAAGATGGCCAAAAGGGCACTTCCGTGGAAAACCTGGGAGTCAAGCTGACTTTCAGCAACCCTGTCAACAGCGAAAGCAACAAAGCCGCCAACGATAAATGCTTTTCCATTACAGACAGCGAAGGAAATAGCATTCCGATTAAAGTATACTATAACCCGGAAGAGCCCCAGCAGGTGCTGGTCCTTTATGACACATCTACTTCACCCGCAGGCAAGTCGATAATTCAGGGCAATATGGACTATACCCTTACTATTAAGGGAGACTTTGTTGATAACAACGGCAATACCCTGGGTGAGCAGAAGACCATAACCTTCAAAACCGTAAACCAGGCTCTTATGCTTAGAGTATATTTCGTAATGATGCTTCTCATGATGGCCGCTATGGTATTCTTTGGAGCTCGTCAGGCAGGAAAGAAGGTAGATCAGGACGAAACCGCCGACCTGCTGGCCGGCGCCAAGGAAGACAACTTCAACCCATATAAGGAAGCCAAGAGAACAGGCAAGAGCGTTGAAGAGGTAATCGCAGAGCACGAAAAAGAAGTAGCAAAGCGTGAAGCCCGTGTAGCAAAGCTGGCAGCCCGCATGGCCAAGGAGGAGGCCGAGGAAGAGGAAGAAGAATACGAGGAAGACAATGGCAATTACAGAGTAGGTCGCCCTCGCACAGTAGCCTCCGCCGGATCCACATATATCACAGGCAGAAAGGCCGAAGCCGAAGCCAGAGCCGCTGAAGAAGAGCGCCTCGCCAAGCGCCGCGCCGCCAACGCCAAGAAAAAGAAAAAATAAGCTTAATTAGGACAGGGCGGGGAACCGCCCTTTTCTGTTAGAGGAACAGCATATGAAAAAAAACATCACCCTTAAATCCTACGCGAAAATCAATCTCTCCCTGGACGTGGGAGAGCGCAGAGCCGACGGCATGCACCCCGTAGACACGGTCATGCAAGCCGTGGATTTATTTGATGTGGTAAAGGTGGAGGTGGGGAGTGATGAAGCCACCTGCGACGACGGCGTAGATTCCGCGGTCTCTGGCGGCGTAGATTCCCCGCCCTCTGGCAGCGTAACTCCACCCATTGAACTCTCTGTAGCCGGTGCAGACTTAACAAGGGGCCCGGGCAACCTGGCTTATAAAGCCGCTCAGCTTATGATAAATCGCTACGGTAACTTAATTCCCGACGAGCATAAGGCAATTAGCATTTCCTTGGAAAAGAATATACCCATTGCAGCAGGCCTGGCCGGTGGAAGCGGCAACGCCTCCGCAGTGATGTTAGCCCTTAATTATCTCTGGGGACTTGGCTTATCAATGGAGGAACTCCTTGAAGTTTCAGCTCTTCTTGGATCCGACGTTCCTTTCTGTCTAATGACCCAGGCGGTATTAAACGGAGAAGTTTTGCAGGGAAGCACAGCATCATCCTGGATAGGGCACACCCAAGTTTCAACCTGTGCCAGAGCAAAAGGCACCGGAACTCAGCTTGAACCACTTCCGCTCTTAGAAGGCGCAATAATACTTTGCAAGCCCGATATCAGCCTTTCCACCAAGGAAGTATATGAAGGCTTTGATAAATGTGTGGTTGAGAAAAGACCGGACAACGATGCCATGGCATCAGCCCTGAAAAATGGCGACAGGGCAGGGGTCATAAAAGAAATGATAAACCTCCTGGAACTCCATTCACTAAAAGTAGAAGATGTAAATAACTTAAAAGAGGCCATGGAGCAAACCCTCGGCGCCGAAAAAGTGCTCATGAGCGGTAGCGGCCCCACAGTTTATGCTCTATTCCCAAACATGCACGCCGCAGAAGCCGCAGCAACCGCCGCCAAGGCAGCGTCCCACGGCAATCTCGGAGGCGCCCACACATGCTTCGTCGCCAAGCTGTTATAACTTGTGATTCAAACGCATTAAAAGGTACGCAATGCTTCCTGAAAGCCATGCCCTCTTCATGAAAACGTACCTCAAACGCAAATTTCACACAAAAAAACATGCCCCAAATGCAAAAAATCGCATTTGGGGCACTTTTTTTATTAATAATGAAACAGGTGGGAGCGCATTTCAACACAACTCAGCGCGTTTCAACAAAATTCAGCGCGCAGCACCTCCACTTACTCTTCTCTTTCTATAAGTTCCGTTACTATTTCAATGGTCCTGTTGTTACGAATAATAGTTACGGTTACTTTGTCACCTGGCTCATATCTTGCGAGAGCGGAGCGAAGAGCCGCCTCGGAGTCGATTTCGTAATCCTCCACATAATAAATCATATCGCCAACTTCGAATCCAGCGGCAAGAGCCTGCTCGCTGGCCACATCCGTAATATAGATGCCCGTTAAACGTTTTCCATATTGCAAGGCATTTGCGCTGTTGGTAAGGTCCACTATGTTTACGCCGATCAAAGCATTCCCTTGAATAGTCCCACTTTCAATAAGGGTCTGGGCAATATTTGCCGCTGTGTTAATTGGAATTGCGAAGCCCAGGCCTTCGATATCGGAGCCCGAAGACTTTGCTACAACCAGGCCTATGAAATTGCCGTAGCCATCAAAGAGTCCACCCCCGGAGTTACCCGGGTTAATGGAAGCGTCCGTCTGGAGAAGGGTCATTCTTTTTCCATCCACGGTGAGGGCTCTATCAAGAGCGCTGATAATACCGGTGGATGCAGAGCCGCCCAGCTCGCCCAAAGGATTTCCGATGGCCACAACCAGGTCACCTATGGAAAGGGTTGAACTGTCGCCATAAACAGCGTGTGAGAAACCGCTTCCTTCTATTTTGAGAACCGCCACGTCGCTTAAAGGATCCGTTCCCACAATCTCTGCAGGATATTCCGTGCCGTTTTTAAGGGTAACGGAAATGGAGCGTGCGTCTTCTATAACGTGGTTACAGGTCATGATATATCCGTCTTCCGAAATCAAGACTCCGCTTCCCGCGCCTTGGGTAACATAGTTCTGGAGCCAGGAGTCGGTGACCATGGCTTCTGTTTGAATTTCTACTACTGCGTCGCCGTTCTTTGAGATAATCTCCTGAATGGAGAGGGCAGAGCCGGTCACTTCCGCAAGGTTGGTATTCGGTGCGGAGTTGGATGTGGTCGTGTCCTGGG
>CAJOQI010000131.1 GCA_905236895.1 uncultured Peptostreptococcaceae bacterium
CAAATTGCCCGATTGCTCGAAAACCGCAGTATTACTGGGCTTTCGCGCCTATTTTCCTTCGACCCTTGACATCAATACCACCGTCTCCACATGCTTGGTCCAAGGGAAATTGTCGTAGGCTTTTAGATACTTTGGTTCGTAGCCCTCCCTCCTAAAGTCATCTATATCCGCCGCCAAGGTTTTTGGATTGCAGGAGATATAGAGAATCTCTGGAATGCCGTAGGATGCCACCTTGTTTACGGTTTTGGTTTGGAGGCCCATCCGCGGGGGATCCAGGATTATCACATCCGGTTCAGGGAAACTCTTTATATCTTGGCTGTGGCTTTCCGTTGTCCGGGTCAAAACCTTATACACATCACCTTGGATGAACTCACAGTTGTTTATTCCGTTCAGTTCCGTATTGGCCCTTGCGGCTTCAACGGAATCTTCCACTATCTCAACACCTATTACCTTCTCGGCTTTCTTCGCTGCGATTTGGCTGATGGTTCCGGTACCGCAAAACAAATCATAAACAATCTTACCTTCCAAATCCGGAATCAAAGAAATCGCCTCACTATACAGTCTCTCCACTGCTTCCACATTGATCTGGAAGAAGGAAAAGACCTTCACCTTAAATCTCAATCCGCAGATTTCTTCGCAGTAATAGTCTCTTCCAAAGAGAATTCTTTGTTCATCGCAGGCCACGGTGTCAGCAATGCCATCGTTTATGGTACGCATGATTCCCACGATTTCTTCATCCAGTTTCAAAGCCAGGAGTCCGCCCTTCCAAGCTTCCTCATCAAAGCCAAGGTCCCCTGAAGCTTCATCGGATGCCGTAACAATATCAACCAAAAGCTCTCCGGTTCTAACTCCCCGCCTTACGATTAGGTTTCTTAGAAGTCCGGTGTGGCTCTTTTTGTTGTAATGGGTATATCCTCGTGATATGCAGAAATCCAGGGTAAACCTAAGGATCTTATTAAAATCCTGCGGAACCAGCAGGCAATTATCCACGGTGATTATGGACATGAAATTTCCCTTCTTATGCATTCCCAGCTGAAGGTCTCCTCCCTTTACCAAGTCACCAAAGGTATACTCCATCTTATTCCTATATCCAAAGAGATAGTCTTCGGCCCCAACTATACCTTGAAAAATCGGTGCGATATCCAAATCCTTGACACGGAAATAACCCCGGACCTCCCCTTCTTTGTTCTTAAGGCTGACCAAATAGTCTTCTCCGCTATATGAACATCCCCCACAGAATTCACTATGGGGGCATTTATTATTCATTGCAGTATTTATCATAGAACTCCTTCTTGAACTCCAAGAATCTATCCTCTTCAATAGCCTTTCTTATACCTTCCATCATTCTCTGAAGGAAGCGAATATTATGTATTGAAAGAAGAGTTGCTGCCAGGGTCTCTTTGCTTCTAAAGAGATGTCTGATATATGCTCTGCTGTAATTCCTGCAGGCATAGCAGTCGCACTCCGAATCCAACGGACCAAAGTCATGCTCAAACTCAGCATTCTTAATATGAATGTCCCCTGTTGAAATGGTTGCAACTCCGTGGCGGGCGATGCGGGTTGGCTGAACGCAGTCCACCATATCGATTCCCCTCTCCACCGCTTCGAAGATATAGTCCACGGTTCCTACACCCATAAGATATCTGGGTTTATTCTCGGGAAGATAGTCCACGGTATAGTCAAGAACCTCCATGTATAAATCCTTTGGTTCACCTACGGAGAGTCCTCCAATGGCATATCCGGGAAGATCCAATGCCACTATATCTTCTGCACTTTGCTTTCTCAGGTCCCTGAAAACCCCTCCCTGCATTATCCCAAAGAGGGCCTGGGTATCAGGATTCTTATGGGCATCCACGCAGCGCTTTAGCCATCTCGTTGTCATCTCCATGGAGTTCTTAACATAGCTATATTCAGCGGGATATGGTGCGCATTCATCAAAGGCCATGATAATATCAGCCCCCAGTGCGTTCTCCACCTCCATGGCAACTTCAGCTGAAAGGAATTTCTTGGAGCCGTCTATATGGCTCTGGAAGGTAACTCCTTCTTCAGTAATCTTTCTGAGGTTTCCCAGACTGAATACCTGAAATCCACCGCTGTCTGTAAGAATGGTTCCATCCCAGTTCATGAATTTATGAAGACCTCCCGCTTCCTTGACGATTTCATGGCCCGGCCTTAAGAAGAGATGGTAGGTATTTCCCAATAGAATCTCAGCCCCCGTCTCCCTAACCTGTTCGGGAGTAAGAGCCTTAACCGTCCCCTGGGTTCCCACAGGCATAAAACAAGGAGTCTCCACCGTCCCGTGGGGAGTGTGGAGCCTTCCTCTTCTTGCCTTGGTTTTCCCATCTTTTTTTATAAATTCATAGGTTACCGCCTGCTTCATGATTATTCCTGAATTATTCCTGATCAAAGAATCTCTTTATGAGAGACTTCTTTTCTTCTTTCTTTGAAGCATTAAAGACACCGTCCTTAAGCTCCGCAACATTTCCGGCCTCTGCCACATTGCCCAGCTCTGCAGCGGTGGCCTCTTCAGCCTTAACTGCCTCTTCTATTTCATCTACCGTGTATGATGCTTCTTTCTTTACTGCCTCTGCTTCTACCTTGACTTCAGGCTCCTTAAGCTCTGCTTCCTTAAACTCAAGACTTGGTTCAGGCACGGGTTCTTCTACCTTTGGCTTTCCGAAGGTAAGTCCCTCTTCCGCCTTCTTTGCTTCTTCTGCCAGCATCTTCTCCTGCATTGCTGCGGTAGCTGCTGCGGCTGCAGCTTCCGCTGCGGCTGCCTCGCTTTGACGCAAATTGTATTTATGAATCACATTCCCTCTTCTGATGGAAACAACGAAGAGAAGAAGTCCGTCAAGAATGAGAGCGATTCCCACCACGAACATCAAAGTATTATTGCTATTAAAGGGATCGAAATATACCAGCGCAGCAAGGCCCATGCATATTAGGGCCATAAGGATGGTTGTAAGAATTTTCTTGTCCTTATACTTGATTCCTCTAAAGGCTTCAATCAACATATTAAGTCCGTGAACTCCCAGAATTACCGCAAAGATAATATGAATATACTTCTCAAAGCTCTGGGGCCTAATGAATAGAGCCAGTCCCGCAATCAGCATCAAAGCGCCGATTATGATGTCAAGGAATCCCGACATGCCGGACTTCTTATCCAGCAGGTATCCCAGAATCAGCAGAACTCCTCCTGCCATCAGAATCCCTCCGATAACCCTAATGATCATCTCCAGGGAATTGGCAGGATTCATGGCAATCATTACGCCTCCTGCAACGGTTACTATGCTCATGAAGAGCATTCCCCATTTAATTGACTTTAACAGATCAAACATTCTTTCACCTCATATAACTAGTAAATCAGCATTGCATCGCCGTAGCTGAAAAACCTATACTTCTCTTTCACTGCTTCACGGTATGCATTCAATATATATTCTCTATCTGCCAGGGCTGAAATCAGCATTACCAAGGTTGACTTGGGCAGATGAAAATTCGTAATAAGGGCGTCCACTATTTTGAACTGGTAGCCGGGATAGATGAATATATCCGTTGCTCCATCTCCCGCCTTGACCATATACTTTCCCTTATCCTCATCAAGGGTTGCTACGCTTTCAAGGGTTCTTGTGGATGTTGTTCCAACGGAGATTACCCTTCCGCCATTTTTGATGGCTCTGTTTATGGTCGCCGCCGCTTCTTCTGAAACCTCATATTCCTCAAAATGCATATGGTGTTCTTCCACCACATCCACCTTAACCGGCCTAAAGGTTCCTATTCCCACATGGAGGGTTAGATATGCGATTTCCGCTCCTTTCTCCTTTACCTGCTCCAGCAGTTCCTCCGTAAAATGAAGTCCCGCCGTGGGAGCCGCAACGGATCCGTCGATTCTGGCATAGACCGTTTGATAGTCCTCTCGGTCCTCCTCCGTTGCTTCTCTTTCTATATATGGAGGCAGGGGCATGGTTCCAGCTTCTTCAAGCCTTTCCATGAAGATCCCGTCGTAGGCGAACTCAACTATTCTCGTTCCGTCCTCACCGTATTCCAGAATCTCCGCGGAGAGCCTCTTTCCCTCTTCAGTGGAGAAGACCACTCTGTCTCCCGGCTTAAGCCTTCTTCCCGGCCTTACCATGGTTTCCCATTTATCTCCGGAGATTCTTTTGATCAGAAGGAATTCTATCTTCGCTCCCGTCCCTTCCTTCTCTCCATAGAGCCTGGCGGGGATTACTTTGCTATCATTTACTACCAGCACATCTCCGTGGTTTATATAATCCAGAATATCCCTAAATATTCTGTGCTCCATATTCTTCTTTTCTCGGTCAAGAACCATTAGCCTGCAGCTTTCCCTGTCCTTTAGGGGCTGCTGGGCAATCAGTTCTTCCGGAAGTTCATAATCAAAATCTTCAACTCTCATTAAAGAAAACTCTCCTGAACTCCCTGACCGTCGTCATTATTGTCTTCATCATCACTGGGCTTATAGGCATTTCCCGTAACCTGAAGTCCCAGATGATGATAGGCTGCTTCCGTTACCATTCTTCCCTTTTGGGTTCTATAGAGAAGCCCGCTTTGAATCAAATATGGCTCATAGGCATCCTCTATGGTAACTCTCTCTTCACCGATTGAAGCGGCGATTGTATCTATTCCAACGGGTCCACCCTTAAACCTGGTGATGATGGTATTAAGGATTTCCCTATCCAGCTTTTCAAGGCCCAGGTGATCTATTCCCATGGCCTCAAAGGCTTTCTTTGTTGATTCCATATCTATATGGTCGCTTCCGCTAACCAAGGAGAAATCTCTAACTCTCTTAAGGAGGCGGTTTGCAACTCTTGGGGTTCCACGGGAACATCTTGCCATCTCCAAAAGAGCATCCTCATCCACCTTCAGATCGAGAAGACCTGCAGACCTTCTGATAATCTCAGCAAGGTCCTCTTCCCCATAGATTTCCATTTTGTCTATTATTCCGAATCTGTCTCTTAAAGGTGCGGAAAGGCTTCCTGCCCTGGTGGTTGCACCTATCAGGGTAAACTTGGGAAGCTCAAATCTCAGAGCCTCGGGCATCAGTCCCTTGCCCACAACGAAGTCTATAACATAGTCCTCCATGGCGGAATATAGAACTTCTTCCACGGCGCGATTAAGTCTATGAATCTCGTCGATAAACAAAACGTCGTTGGGATTAAGTTTTGTCAGAATGGCAGCCAAATCCCCCGCTCTTCCAATGGCAGGACCGGATGTTACTTTGATGTCAACACCCAGCTCATTTGCTATAATCCCTGCCAGGGTGGTCTTTCCAAGTCCCGGAGGCCCATAGAAAAGAACGTGATCCAAAGGCTCATTCCTGAGTCTGGCCGCATCAATATAGACCTTCAGATTCTTCTTTACATTTCCCTGGCCGATAAAGTCCTCCAGGTACTGAGGCCTTAAGTTTATCTCCTGCTTTTCTTCACCTATTTCCGCTCTTGCGTCGGTGATTCTCTGTTCCATTCTATCTCCTTACCCGCACAACCGGCACATCCGTACTCGATTTACATCGGGGACGGCTCCTTTGTTGCACTTAAGCTGAAATCAGCGCTCTTCTTATATATTCCTCTGCGGTCAGCCCTTCCTCAGGCACTCTGCCTACCATGGTGGAGGCTTCCGTTCTGCTATATCCAAGGGATACCAGGGCTTCCACCGCATTATCCCTTACGCTTCCCCTTGTTATTGCGGCTTCAGGCTGGGCGGTAGCTGCCCCTCCGCTGAAATCGAAGTCACTACCTACCTTGTCCTTAAGCTCCAAAATCAGCCTTTCCGCGGTTTTCTTTCCAACTCCCGGAGCTTGAGCTATGGCCTTGGAATCTCCCGAGGCTATGGCAAGCTTAAGGTCCCTGGGCACCAATGTGCTCATGATGGACATGGCTCCCTTTGCTCCGATTCCGCTTACGGTTATAAGCATTTCGAAAAGGTCCAGTTCTTCCTTGGAGGTGAAACCGTAGAGGCTCATGCTGTCCTCCTTCACAACCATGGAAGTAAATACCTCCACCTCGGAACCGTCGCTAAGCTTATACAGTCCCGAGCCAAGGGGAATATTTACCCTGAACCCGATTCCCGCCGGGGTTTCTATTATGACGCTTCCCTCAAGGGAAGTTCTTAGAAGTCCTTTGATAGATCTAATCATTTAAGGATTATCCTTCCTCTGCTGTTTCCGTGACAAATGGCTGCAGCCACAGCATCTGCAGTATCGTCGGGCTTTGGCACCTCCTGAAGGTTCAGGATGGTCTTAACCATGGCCTGGACCTGTTTTTTTTCCGCTTTACCGTAACCCGTAAGAGCCTGCTTTATCTGGAGGGGCGTGTATTCCGATACCTTTAGGCCGTTATTGACGCAAGCCAAAATGGCAACTCCCCTGGCCTGGCCAACAAAGATTACCGTCTTGGCATTATTGGTGAAATAGAGTTCCTCGATTGCAGCCTCCTCAGGTTGATACTCCGCAATAATTGCGGAAAGCTGGGAGTATAGATGCTGAATTCTAAGAGGCATCTCCATCTTCGCATCTGTAGTTATGGACCCGTAATCCACCACTGAATAGCGATTTCCTTTAAGGTCCAGAATTCCCCAGCCCATTATAGCATAGCCCGGGTCTATTCCCAGTATTCTCATACTTTCCCCTTTGTTTATTATTACTTATTAAATAACCGTATAATTGTATCATATAGGAGGAATATAGACAAATACCCACATTTCGCAAATATGTTGATTTTTTATTAGTTCACCTCTTTTTTTATTCAGATAAGTATGGTATAATCACAATATATTTTTACACTTTGACTAATCTGTAAAGAGACGGAGGACATAATTATGCGATATACTAGACAGAACAAGATATTGGAACTCATCTCTACCCAAGAAATCGAAACCCAAGACAGACTTGCTGCCCTTCTGAAGGAACAGGGCTTTGATGTTACACAGGCAACAGTCTCAAGAGATATTAAAGAGCTCCAGCTTGTTAAGGTACTTTCCAATTCGGGAAGGTATAAATACGCTGTTAGTACTCAGCAGGATGCTCCAATTTCAGATCGTTTCGTTAAGATATTCAGGGAAACCATTACATCCTTTGCATCGGCACAGAATCTAATCGTAATCAAAACCCTTTCCGGTTGCGGCGCCGCTGCGGGAGAAGCCATTGACAGCATAGGCCTTTCCCATATTATCGGGTCAATCGCAGGAGACAATACCCTTCTCCTGGTGGTTGACGATCAAGAAAATGTTGAAGAAATCCTCGGAGTCTTTAACAGTATGCTAACTCTAAACCCACGTAAATAATGATCTATCACATTGCCATCAAAGACTTCGCCATCATTCAAGATGCGGAAGTGTCATTCAAGGATGGCCTAAACATTGTAACCGGAGAAACCGGCAGCGGGAAGTCCATCCTTATTACAGCAATCAGCCTTGCCCTTGGTAGCAGGGCTGACGTTTCATTTATACGACATGGCTCCGAAAGAGCCCTGGTTGAGCTTGTGGGAGAACTCTACGGCGAAGAAATAGTAATAACCAGAGAAGTCAACGCCTCGGGGAAAAACCTCTGCAAGCTGAACGGCCGCCTGGTATCCTTAAGCGAGCTGGCGGAAACCGCCGCTTTGATGGCGGATGTTCACGGTCAGTACGACAACCAGTCCCTTCTTAACCCGGACAACCATTTGGAAATAGTGGACAATTACAAGGCCGATACTATCCTCCCCTTGCGAGAGGAGTATTACGGTCTCTATAAGGATTATACGGAAGCAAAGTCCGCCCTGGGCAAACTTCTTTCTCTTTCCGCGGAAAACGCCAGAAAGCTGGACTTCTACAAATACGAGATCGATGAAATCGATAGCGCCAACCTCATTCCCGGGGAGGACGAAGAACTGGCAGGAAGAATCAATCTACTAAAGAACGGCGAAAAGGTTTTCGCCAAGACCAAGTCTGCCTATGACAGTTTGGACCAAGATGGCGGCGCCTACGAAGGCCTTGGGAATGCCATTAATTCCTTGGAAACCATCAGTTCCCTCTCCCCTGACCTGGAGAAAATGCTAAGCCAGCTTAACGATATCTATTACCAAATGGAGGATGTTCAGGGAAGTCTAAGGGAGTTAATCGAGAATCTTAATTATTCCGAGGCTGAGTTGGATAGAGCCATGGATAGGCAGGTTCTCTTGGAAGGACTAAAAAAGAAATACGGCTCCACCATCGAAGAGATTCTGGAATATAGGGAGAAAATCGGAGTTGAGCTGAATCAGATAGAAAACTTTGATGATGAGAAAAACCGTCTTCAGAAAGCGGAGGCCGAAGCCTTGAAGAAGCTTATGGCCGTTGGAGAAAAACTCACTCTGGCCCGCAAGGATGCCGCCGAAGACCTGGCATCAAAAATCGAAAAAGAATTGGGTGATCTAAACTTTGGAGAAGCAAGGCTATCCATAGAATTCACTCCGACGGAAGGCCCAACCCCAAAAGGTCTTGACCAAGCAGAGATGCTTATATCGACCAATCTGGGAGAACCCCTTAAGCCACTGGTAAAAGTCGCTTCAGGCGGTGAAATCAGCAGAATAATGCTGGCAATCAAATCAATCACCGCAGCATACGACAAGATACCCACCATCATATTCGACGAAATAGACCAGGGTATTTCCGGAAAGACCGCCGCTGTTGTGGGGCGAAAACTTAAGGAAATTGCAGCGGAAAGACAAATAATCTGCATTACCCACCTGCCCCAGATTGCCGCCTGCTCCGACCAAAGCTATCGCATCTACAAGGAATCCGACGATTCCAATACCTATACTCATATAGAAGAGCTGGATGAAAACAGGAAAGTCCTTGAAATCGCCCGTCTCCTGGGTGGCGAGATCATAACCCAGGCAGCCATGGACAATGCAAAGGAATTGATTCAATCCTCAGGCAATTGATCCTATACATCAAAACATATGAGAAACATAAGAAAATCCCGCAATTACTGCGGGGTTTTCTTGTATTAGCAAGCTATGGATAAAAAGCATTGATGACCTGCCTCATTGATGACCTGCCTCAAGATAGTTGGCCAGTCTCGGCGTAACGTAAAAATCGTACACCAAATGCAATTTTCACACAAAAAAACATACCCCAAATGTCAAAAAACGCATTTGGGGTACGATTTCCATTTTGTTTTATAGATAATATCTTCCTTATTTTGTCCTGCGCTTACGGTAACCTATGGCAACGCCTATGACCCCTATGCCCAGGAGGCCTGCCCAAAACATTGGTATTCAGGTTACACACGGTGTCAATTATTAATTTTTCTTGACTTAATAATAGATTATTGTCATTTTTTTGACAACAATATTCTTCCTCATAAAAAAGGGCGATTACAAATCGTAATCGCCCCTTTTTTAAGTTTTATTGATTATCTACTTATTGCTTCGGCTTTGGAATTCTCTCAGCATTGAGATTCATCAAAGCATCGCTCCAAGGCAGTTCATCAGCCATCTTAGCCTTCTTGGCCGGTACCAGATTAATCTCTGCAGGCTTAAGAACTCCGCCCAGAACCTCGCCTACCTCAGCGTATTTATAGAGAGGAAGTGCATCGTCCATTTCATAGCTGATGTCGATTTCATCTTCGAACCAGAATTCCTCTTCAAATACGTGGGCCAATTCAGCTGCAATCTCCCAGTTGGAGATTTCCACATCCTCATTGATTGCAGGCTCTACAGGAAGAAGTCTTCTCTCGGTATTGGTATAGGTACCGATTGTTGATGCAGATCCCGTTGCGGGGATGAATACATCTGCCTTCTCTCCTGTCTTGGTCATATAGATATCGCTTACCATGAGGAATTCCAGATCCTTGCGGTCCTTCATTACCTTGGTTCCGATTGGGTCTTCACCGAATACCATAAGGCCCTTAACTCCATCAAGGACTTCAGCACCGGCTCTGATTCCCATATCCACAAGACCCTGAGAATTGTTCTTGGACTTAACCTCAAGGATACCGTCTCTGGCTTCTCCGATATGTCCGGAGATAGCTGCCATATCAGCAAGGAGTCCTGCTGCCTCTTCAGTCAGAACGTTCTGCTCGAATACGATCATGGCCTTCTTGGCATTTCCGTAAATCTCGGCGATTTCCTTTGCTTCTGCAGTTACCTTGAATCCTGCCAGGGACTTCTTAAGTTCCTTATAGCCCTCAAGCTTCTCGCCCTTTCCGCCTTCCATCAAAGCCTTTGTTACGCCGGCAAGAAGGTCGGTGGTATTTGCTGTTTCATATACCTTGTGAGCGAATTTGAATTTGCTCTTGGCTTCATTGGTATTAATTACAACTACCTTTGCTCCGTTTTCTGCAGCCTGCTTAATCTTATTCCAGATTACCGCAGCTCTGTTCTTGATGAATCCGGGAACCAGGATAACTTCTGCGGAAAGAAGCTCGTCTATGGTATTGGGAGAACCGTCGAATCCGAATACATCCAGGATTGCGTTATGACGGTTATTGAAGCTGAAGACCTTTGCTCCAACCACTCCTGCCATCTTCTTGATTGCATAGGCTTCTTCATTGGTATATCTGTCGGAGATGGAAACTGCCAGAGCATCCTTTCCGTAGCGAGCTTTGATGGATTCCATCTTCTTTGCTGCCATCATGATTGCCTCATGATAGTCGGTCTCCTCAAGGCTCTTTCCGATCTTAACCATAGGATCTACGATCTTGCCTTCCAGCATGGATACGTCGAATCCCCATTTTCCCTTGGCGCAGCAGATTCCCTTGTTTACGGGACCTTCCTTATCCGGATTGGCCTTAATCAGCATATCGCCATAGCTCTCAAGATTGAAGGTACATCCAACGGCGCAGTTGGCGCAGGTGGTTGTGGTAATATCCGTATCCAGAGGAATTTCCTTCTGTACGGACTGTCTCTCCTGAAGAGCACCTACGGGGCAAACAGCAACGCACTGTCCGCAGGATTCGCATCCGCTTTCAAGGAGTGGCTTCTCAAGACAAGGCTTAACAACAGTATCAAAGCCTCTGTGAACCAATCCGAGAGCTCCAACTCCCATTACCTCGTCGCAGACTCTTACGCAAAGCCCGCAGAGGATACACTTGTTGGGATCTCTTACGATAAATGGATGGTTGTCCTCGAACTCAACGATATTGATATCCCCTTCAAGTCTCTGGGGCTCAACATTATAGATATTCGCATAGTCTATCAGCTTACATTCGAAGAAGTCGTGGCATCCGCATTCCAGACATCTGGAAGCTTCAGCAACAGCCTGAACATCCGTAAGTCCGCCATATACAACCTCGCTGAAGTTGTCCTTTCTTTCCTTTGCCGTAAGCTGGTCAGCCTTTTCTCTGCAGAGTCTTTCTCTGTCTTCAAAGGTTTCGGGAGTAACATCCTTTCTCTCAACCCTGAATGGCTCCTCTACGGAATAGGCTTCGCCGTTAAGATATGCATCGATGGATTCAGCGCACTTCTTGGCATCAGCTATGGATTCAACTGCGATTGAAATCTTGTCGTTACCGCAGTCACCACCTGCAAAGACTCCGGGGATATTGGTCATCATGGTTTCGGGATCGTATTTGATTCCGCCCTTTCTGGTCTTCTCCACATCAAAGCCTTCGGCGTTTACAGCCTGACCGATTGCCAAAACTACGTTATCAACGTCGATGGTCTCGGTCTTACCCTTTACGGGTACAGGACTTCTACGGCCTGAAGCATCCGGCTCACCAAGTTCCATAACCTGAAGAACGATCTGCTTAACATGACCCTTCTTGTCCTTAACGATCTTAAGAGGATTGGTAAGGTTCTTGAAGATTACTCCTTCTTCTTCGGCCTCTTCGATTTCTATCATATCTGCCGGCATTTCGTTCTTTGTACGACGATAGATATTGTAGACCTTTTCCGCACCAAGACGAACTGCTGTACGGCAAGCGTCCATGGCGGTATTACCACCACCTACGATAGCTACGTTCTTGCCCAGTTCCATGGGTTCGTTTCTAACTACTCTTCTCAGAAAGTCAATACCTCCCCAAACTCCTTCCGCATCTTCACCGGGGCAACCAACGCCTGTTGATACCCAGGCACCGATTCCAAGAAGTACAGCATCATAGTCGGATCTGATGGTTTCCAGAGAAAGATCTTCACCGATCTTGGTATTGGGAATGATTTCAACTCCCATGGTTTCAATGATGTCGATTTCCGCATCCAGAACTTCCTTGGGAAGTCTGTATTCGGGAATACCATAGCGCATCATTCCGCCCAGTTTAGGCATTGCATCAAAGATTGTTACATCATGACCCATCTGACGGAGGAAGTATGCTGCGGAAAGACCCATGGGGCCACCGCCGATAATAGCAACGGACTTGCCTGTTTCTTCCTCAATGTCGGGGATATAACTTTCATCGCTGGTGAGATCGTAGTCACCTGCGAATCTCTTGATCATTGCAATGCTGATTGGCTCATCCACCAATCCTCTGCGGCAATTGTCTTCGCAGGGATGGGGGCATACACGACCTATGGATGCAGGTAGTGGAATCTTATCCTTGATAAGCTCGTTGGCCTTGGCAAATTCGCCGTTGGCTACCAAGCCTACATAACCCTGACAGTCGGTCTTGGCGGGGCAGCCCTTCATACAGGGTGCTACGCAGTCTCCTCTGTGGTTTGAAATGAGCAGTTCCAGATTGGTCTTTCTGGATTCGATTACTCTTTCTGTGGCTGTCTTAACAACCATGCCGGGAGCAATCTCCGTTGCACAAGCCTTTACCAGTTTGGGATTTCCTTCAACCTCTACAACGCAGATACCGCAGGCGCCATAGATTTCCGTTCTCTCATCAAAGCAGAGGGTAGGAATAAAGATATCGTTTTCCTTTGCTACCTCCAGGATGGTCTGACCGGGATAGCCGATGACTTCTTTGCCATCGATATTCATTCTAAATCCTTTCACAGTCGTCCCTCCTTACTCTCTTGTTATTGCATTGAAGCGGCAGTTCTCTTGGCATCTTCCGCATCTTATGCACTTCTCTTGATCGATAACGTGTTTCTTCTTAACTTCACCTTGGATGGCATCAACAGGACAGCCTCTTGAACACATGGTGCAGCCTACGCACTTATCCGTAATATCGAATTTGATAAGGGCTCTGCAGGACTTGGCTGTGCACTTGTGATTGTAGATGTGATCCTCGTATTCGTTTCTGAAGTATTTAAGAGTTGTGAGAACCGGGTTGGGAGCAGTCTGTCCAAGTCCGCACATAGCGCCGTCCTTGATCTTTCCTGCCAATTCTTCAAGGAGTTCGATATCTCCGTCCTTGCCCTTGCCCTCGGTGATTCTCTCAAGAATCTCCAACATTCTCTTTGTACCTATACGACAGTAATTACATTTTCCACAGCTTTCCTTCTTGGTGAAGTCCAGGAAATATCTGGCCATGTCTACCATACAGGTATCTTCGTCCATGACAATCATACCGCCGGAACCAACGATGGCGCCGGTCTTATTGATGTCTTCGTATGTTACAGGTGTGTCTATGAGCTGTGCCGGAATACATCCGCCGGAGGGGCCGCCCATCTGAACAGCCTTGAACTTCTTGTCGTTCTTGATTCCGCCGCCGATTCCGTAAATAACATCCTTAAGGGTAAGACCCATGGGTACTTCCGCAAGGCCTCCCTTCTTAATCTTTCCGGCCAGAGCGAATACCTTGGTTCCCTTGGACTGTTCCGTTCCCATGGCACCAAAGGCTGCACCGCCGTTATTGATTATCCATGCCACATTGGCAAAGGTTTCAACATTGTTGATATTTGTTGGCTGCTGCCAATATCCCTTGGCTGCGGGGAATGGAGGTTTCAGCCTGGGCATTCCTCTTTCACCTTCCAGGGATGCGATAAGAGCTGTCTCTTCGCCGCAAACAAAGGCTCCTGCGCCGGCTTTGATTCTGATGTCAAAATCATATCCGGATCCAAAGATATTCTTTCCCAGGAATCCCTTCTCTCTTGCCTGTTCCATGGCGATTTCAAGACGCTTGATAGCCAGAGGATACTCAGCACGGCAGTAGATTACGCCTTCTGTGGCTCCCATGGCATAGCCGCCGATGGTCATACCTTCGATTACGGAATGGGGATCTCCCTCCAGGACGGATCTGTCCATGAATGCACCGGGGTCACCCTCGTCGGCGTTACAAACGATATATTTATTCTTTCCGGCATTGCCCTTGGCTGCGTTCCATTTGAACCAGGTGGGGAATCCGGCGCCGCCACGACCTCTAAGTCCGGAGATCTTAATCTCTTCGATTACTTCTTCCGGCTTCATGGAGGTTACCCCTTTCTTGGTGGCTTCGTAGCCGCCTACGTTGATATAGTCCTCGATTATTTCGGGATTGATGAGACCGCAGTGTCTTAAAACTACTCTCTTCTGCTTGTCGATGAATTTGCTGTCTTCAGGCTGGATTGTAAGAGCTTCAACAGGCTTTCCGCCTTTGATGTGACTCTCAATGATTTCTCCAACCTTCTCAGGCTGTACATGGACGTAACGGGTCATCTTTCCGTCGTCCTCGTAAACATCAACAATGGGCTCCAGATAGCAGGTTCCCACGCATCCAGTAGTGTCGATCTCGGCTTTCAGTTTGGCTGCCTTAACCTGTTCTCTAAAGGCTGCTTCGGTTTTCTTTGCTCCGGATGCGATTCCGCAGCTTCCCTGTCCTATTACTATCTTCATTTCTTCACCCCCTTAGCATTGGCGGCAAGTTCGTCAAGAATCTTAACCGCTTTGTCCTTGGTGAGGCTTCCGTAGGTTTCGTTTCCTTCGGAGTCCTGAATCATCATAACCGGGGCCAAGGAGCAGCATCCAAGGCAGGCTACGTAATTCAAAGTAAAGAGTCCGTCCTCAGTGGTCTCTCCATCTTGGATTCCAAGATGTTCACTTACCGCTTCACCGATGGATTCGGATCCATTTACGTGGCAGGCAGTACCCTGACACATCATAATTAAGTATTTTCCGATGGGCTGCAGGCGGAATTGAGCGTAAAAGGTTGCAACGCCATAGATCTTGGCGGGCTCTATTCCGGTTCTCTCAGAAATGTAGTTAATGGCATCCAGAGAAAGATAGCCATAGATGGATTGTGCACTCTGCAAGATAGTAATTAGGCTTCCCGGCACTTTGGCGTATTTTTCCAAAGTGGGTTCAAGTTCAGCAAAGGCTGACTTAACCTTTCCGGTGGTCTTTTTTGCGCACATATAGACACCTCCGTTTCATTTATAGCTAGTCTGATTAGTGGTAATCAGACTATAAACAATTATACAAAAAAAGCCCCCCATAGGCAATGCCTTGAGAGGCAATCTGTTAATTTTTTATTTATTTTTTTCTCATCAAGGAGGCAGGATTTATCTCCGTTAAAAGAAGGGCCAAAAGCATTAGAATCGCTCCAAAATAAGCTTTTGGCGATAATATCTCTCCCCCTATGAAGAAGGCTACAATTGAGGCAAAAACAGGCTCCAAAGTAAATATGATTCCCACATGGGCTGCAGTGGTATATTGCTGGGCGATAGGCTGGATGATAAAGGGAATTCCAGTACATACCACCGTAAGGAAAAAGAGAAATAGCCAAAGCCTGGGGCTTTGGGGAAGAGATGTATTTTCCAGGGAAAGGGTTCCCAGGATCATCAAAGCCCCCGTAACGCCCAGCTGAAGCACCCCCATCTGGAGGGCGTCAACCTTCTCTTCGTTAACCCCCTTCTCCGTAATCAAAAGATCCACCGCATATGAAATGGCGGCGATAATGCAAAGCATATCACCTTTTAAGTGAATTGGATTAACAGAAAAACCTTCTTGCAAGGTCATTAAAGCAATGCCTATAAAGCAGAGCACAACCGCAATAAGCACCCTCTTCTCAAGACTCTTCTTTAGGAACAAAAACTGAAGAATGGGTACGAAGATAACGGGAAGTGCGCAGAGAAAGGCGGAATTGGACAGGCTGGTATACTTGATTCCGTAGGTTACCCCCGCATAGCATGTAAAAAGAGCAATTCCAACAAGAATGCTATATTTCCAAATTGCCTTGGATATATTCTTAAGCCTCTTAAAAGTAAAAGGAAGAGCAATTAAAAAAGCCCCAAGGAACCTTACCCCGTTTATAGCCATGGGAGTAGCCTCATTAAGGATTTCATCCAACATATAATATGATGCACCCCAACCGACAACCATCAGAAGAAGTGACATGTCTGCCTTAAACTGTTTGCTCATATATTTCCGCTAAAAGAATCGTATTTGGTGATTTATTGATTAAAGATTGGCTATAAATAGCTCCAAAGCAAGCCTTTGATCCAAATAACCCGTCTTGATTTCTCTGTCGATTTCGTAAACCGAAGAAAGGATCTTCATAAGCTCATCCTTGGAAAACCTGGCCGCCTGAGGCATGAGTTTTTCAACTCTATAGGGATTGGCCCCGAGACGCTTTGCCATTTCCTTGGAAGGAATTCCGTCATCCCTCATCTGCCTTATTGAAAGCATCAATTCAAACTGAACCGCCAACTGGCTAAGCTGACCGTAGATTTCCTCTCCTTGAGTAAGCTTATTGTTTAGAATCTCGAAAGCCCTCTCCTTTTTTCTTGTGGAAATGCTTTCGATAAGATCGAATAGATAGGTCTCCTCGTCGCCGGAGACCAAGGCCTGAATTGCCCCAGAAGGAATGGAGCCTCCCTCTGTCAGGGCAACCAGTTTCTGCAGGTCGTTCTCCATGCTATAGAGATCGTAGTCGCTTTCTTTGTTGTAATATCCGCTTTCATCTATTAGAAGGTCCACGTCTCTTCCGTTAACCATAATCCCTGCGGCCCTAAATCTTTTGCTGATAAACTGTCTGAGGGATTTCTTGTCCAGCTTGTCCATATTATAGGTCTTGGTCTTGGAAACAAAGGGTTCCAGAGCCTTGCTCTTTATGTCCAAGGTGGTGGAGCTGAAAATCAAGATGCATCCCTCTTCGGGATTCTCCAAATAATTCGCAAGTCTGGCTTTATCCTCTGCCGGAAGGGCTTTCCCTTCTTTTTGCAAGAAAGCCGGTTCCCTTACCCAGACGATTTTTCTATCGGACAGCATGGGCGGCGTCTCGCAGGCCTCAAGCAAAGTATCCACAAGACCCAGATTTTCCAATTCTTCTTCGTCTACAACCACCCTATCCAAGGTTCTCATGGCAGGATTTACATATTTATCCGAAAGAGTATCAAAAACCCATCTAAAGAGAAAGCGCTCCCTGCCATAGAGAAGGATCACATTCTTTAGATTGTCGGTATTCAAATCGTTGAAAAAAAGATTAAACCCATGGGGCTGCTCTTGGTACATAGAATAAATCGGTTTTCCTTTACTATTATTCCTATCGAACCAATAATGTCCGTTCGCATTATCATTATATCGCGGCTTTTTAATTTTTCAATCACCTGTGGGGATGGATGGCCGTAATTATTCTTTCCCAAGGAGATAACCGCAACCAGCGGCTCGGTATAGTCCAGAAACTCTTCCGAAGTGCTGAACCTGCTGCCATGGTGAGCCACCTTGAGAATATGGCATTTAAGCAGGCCCCCCTCCCCATAGATTTCAATAAGCCTCTTCTCCACCTCTGCGGAAATATCTCCCGTAACAAGGGTAATTACTCCTCTGTCAAAGATTCTGAGGACCATGGACCTATCGTTGGAACTGTCCTTTTCATCTCCCATTTCCTCATCGTCAAGAGGCCACAGCACATCTATATATCTATCTTCCGAATAGATTATTCTCTCTCCACCTTTCCCCTGGGTTTTCATCTCCTTCACGGGAAAACATTCCTTTAACTCCTTCAGCCCTTTGTAATGATCCGCGTCCAGATGAGTAGCTATGGCAAGATCTATATTCCTTTCTCCCCTCTTAAGAAGATATGGTTTTAGCAGGTTTTTCCCATAGTCATAATCAGTCCTTCCTCCTCCATCTATCAAAATATCCGTTCTTCCCCAATCTATATGGAGAGCATCGCCTTGCCCCACATCAAGGAAGATCAGATTCCCTTTGTTAAAGGGTGAATAGCCAATTAGCAGGGATATCATGACAAGAACTCCGAAGATTTCCCCAAGTCTTCTTAGGAGTTCCATATCCTTTCTAATAAGGACATGGATGTGAAAAAACTCCGAAGCCAGGAGAATTATGAGGAAATAGTATATGGCAAGCCCAGGGCCCGAAAGACCTATTCCCCCTCCTCCCAAAGCTTCAGCCAAATGCTGAAAAAGACTGTTTATGGAGGTAATCAAAAAGAGCAACGCTTTTATTATAGTGCCGGACAGTCCGATAAATGCTCCGCCCAAAAAATAGAAGCTGAAGCCAATTACTCCAATGATAACCAAGGGAGATGCGAAGAAGAGTATGGGAATATTGGCAAGGAGCCCCATAAAAGGAAAACTGTTCAATCTAAACATCATATATGGAAAAAGCATCAGCTGAACTCCCATAACCACCCCTACACCCTTTGGCATCCATCTTTCAAGTAAAGGAGATAGATGAAAAATCCCAAGAGTCGCAAGAAAGGACATCTGAAGTCCCGTGGAGAATAGGCCGAAGGGATGGATTGTTAGCTCCAGAACAAAGCAGAATGCCAAGGCAGTAATCCTATCAAAGCCAACCTCCAAAAGGTCAGCTGCATATTTGAGGAAAACCAGGAGAATAGCCCTTGTAACCGAGGGGGACCAAAGGGCCGCAGTTCCGTAGATAAGCAAAAAAGAGAGAAAGAGCGGCGGAAGAATCACGGTCCTAAACCGCTTCTCCAATTCTTTATATGCCATATAGATTATGCCAATATGAAGGCCGCTTACAGCAAGAATATGAGCTGTCCCCACCAGCCTAAAGCCCTCGTAGGTGTCCTCATCTATCTCATCTTTCTCGCCAAATAAAATTCCCTTAAGAAGGCTTGCTTCCCCCTTCTCCAGATTGAGGCTTTGGATAAAACCTTCCCTCTTAATCATGATTATCCTTTTTATTGAAAGAAAGAGACCGCTTAAACCTTTAACTGCCACAGGTTCTTTTAGGCTTTCCACCGACTCCATTATTCCTATTCCGCATATGCCTTTTCCATAGAGATATTCCCTATAATCAAAACCTCCTGGAACTGTGCTTCCCTTGGGTACTTCTATCTTCCCATCATAATAAATGACCCTCCCAATCAGCTCATATGGGGACTTATTTATGGATTCTTCCCCATACCCTTCATCGTTCATTGCTCCTTCATTGTAAACCCTAATTATATAATGATTACAATATAGCTTTAGACCCTCTATCTTCTTTGTTTCAAGGGCCAAATAATCATCTTTCTCTTCCACCCCAACAACTACCATGGATCCATTAAAATCATATACATTATGGCCGTGATTGGCCTCCAAAACATCATCCGGGACATTAAATCCGGGATAGCCGGAGGACCAAAAGAATAGTCCCATAACTATAAGGCCCATTGGCACTCCAATCATCACCCTTATATCTCCCTTCTTTTCCAGAATTGCCCTTCCAATAAGAAGAATCAACAAAGCAAAAGAAAGGCCCATTGGGACCCAAAGAAATCTGCCTTTGTACAGTGACTGGCAAAGGAAAACCGGAATGACCATTCCGGCTCCATAGAACATGGAAAAATAAAGGAATTTCCTTCTCATAGGCCTCCCGGCCCATCAGCTTTTCAGAATCATCATAACACAAAAAATATTTGGGGAATTACCTCCCCAAACAAATCTTTAATAAAACTTATACCGCCACAATTCCTCTACAATTCTTCCTTAATTTATGATATAATAGCATCAAATTGGATAAATTTTTTGACCTTGAAAGGAATGCAATAAAAATGAGTCAGTCCAATAATCAGGACCCGAAAAATCAGAAACAAGCCCCGGAGGATACCCTTATATTTTCTCCGGCGGATTTTGCTGAGGCCCAGGCTCGTGTGAAAATGGAAAAAGAAGCGGCAGAAATCAAGGCAAAGGCTGAGTCCTTTGTTGCTGCCAGTGCCGCCTTCGATACATCCCATCCCTCCTCTACGGAGAGTCCTTGGGGAAACAATAGCTTTGCTCCGAAAAAGCCAAGGGATACCGGTGTTGTGGATCCCTTTGAGGTTCCGGATTTTCTTGCTATCAGAAAGGCCATCCCTGCGGAGATGATCAAGATGCAGGGCAATGTGGCAAAAATTCCCCGCTCCTATTTGAAAGGCGAAGAAGAAGTAATAGGACATGAAGTTGAGATTCCCATGGAAGCTCCTCCCACAGGGGAGAATGCTTTGGACGCTTCCATGGAAGAAGCCATTTACGATACTGCTGGAGCCGAGGAAGAAGCAAAGACCCCTTCCGGATTCTTGAGCAGAAAGATTCACTCCGGCGGAAAGCCCAAGCACCTTCCCCTTATCCAGAAATTGGACCCGGAAGAGTTGGAGAGAGAGTTTGAACTGGAGGAAGAAGAAAGAGAGCATAGAAGGCTCGAAAAAACCGCTCTAAAGGCCGGAAAAGCCAAACAGGATAGGATTGAATTTGACGAAATAGCGGCTCATGAGGCTGCTTATGCGGTTATTACCGGTGAAAGGGACGAGGATTCCTTTGTTCCCCCCTTCTATGCCACAGAAGAAGAAAAATTAGCCGCAGAAGCAGCGGCTATGGAGAGGGCTGCAGCCCAAGCTCCGTCCCGCCTTGCCAGAAAGGGTAAGTCCCATTCATCAAAGGCCAAGGCCGCCAAGGCCGAGAAAACCAAGAAGGCCGCTCAAGCAAAGGCAGAAACTCCAAAAGAAGAAAAGCAGAAAGAGAAAAAGAAGAAAAAGCGTCATCCTTTCTTAATGCTTTTCGCCGCCCTTTTCGCCCTATTCCTCATAGGAGCATCAGCGGTATTCATCTTTGTTTACTCCATAATCTCCAAGGCTGAGCCAATCGAGCCCAGTGAATTCCATTCACTTCTTGCCGAGACCTCTGTAATCTATGACGACCAAGGCAAGGAAATAGACGAAATCTATTACGGTAGCAATCGTGAAACGGTAAGCGTTGACGATATGCCGGATATGCTTAAGAATGCCTTTATCGCCTTGGAGGACAAAACCTTCAGAACCCACCACGGATTTAACTTTATCCGTATTGCCGGTGCCGTATGGGATTCCCTCACCTCAGGTGGTGAGATTTCCGGTACCAGTACCATCACCCAGCAGTTGGCCAGAAACCTTTGGATTAAGGACGACCAATATAACCACAGCTATAAGCGTAAGCTGATAGAAGCCTATTATGCTGCCCAGATTGAAAAAGAACTTACCAAGGATGAAATCCTTGAAGCCTATCTCAATACCATTTATTTCGGATATAACAGTTACGGCGTACAGACCGCGGCCAGAAACTATTTCTCCAAGGATGTAAGCCAGCTTACGGTGGCTGAATGCGCAGCCCTGGCTGCCCTTCCCCAGGCACCGGACTCCTATCAGTTGGTTCAGTTCGTGGAAGGCGGAAGCGCCGCCACATACTCCTCCACCCTCCTTAAGGAGACCTCAACGGGAGTCTTTGTTTCCAACGATATATCCAAGAGCAGAAGAGATATCTGCCTCAATCTCATGTGTGAGCAGGGTTATATTACAGCCCAGGAAAGAGATGAGGCTAAGGCTGTTTCCATTACGGACATCCTTAAGCCGGACTTCACCAGTTTGGAAAAGACCAACTCATACTTTGTTGACTATGTGGTAAGCGAAGTAATCCAAGATCTGATGACAGAAAAGGGTTGGGATTATAACAAAGCCTGGGTAACCGCATACCAGGGTGGTCTTGAAATCTATTCAACCTTGGACCAGCAGGCCCAGGGCGTTCTGGAAGTTGAATTCAATAATTTCGACAATTACCCCGGTGCAGATCCATTCTTTGATGAGGAAGGAAATATAATCAACTCCGAGGGAATGATTCTGATGCTGAGATACAAGAATTATTTCGACGAGGGCGGAGTCTATACTCTCCCCGCCGGCGTAATGGAAAAGCGAAGCGACGGAAGCGCCATCCTCCACTACAGCGAACATCTCAACATCTATCAAACCGAGGTTCAGGGAGCTACCGACTACAGCCTGGAGTTCAAGGACATGTACTATTATGACGACGATTGGTTCCTCTTCTCCATAGCGGGTGGTTTCATCAATATACCTCAGAACTTTAAGAGTTCCGGCGGAGATGACGGCGTCATTATCGCAAGGGAATTCCTTGAGTCCGAAGAATATAAGGACTTTATCAGGTTTAACGAAGATGGCACCGTATCCATCCAACAGGGCCTATATACACTGAATAATAGAACCAGGCAGCCTCAGGCAGCCATGACCATAGTTGAGAACTCCACAGGACATATCAAAGCCATGATAGGCGGACGTGATACCTCAGGAAGACTTCTCTACAACAGAGCTACCGCTGCCCACCAGCCCGGTTCATCCATCAAACCTCTTGGAGTTTACTCCGCGGCCATTCAGCAAAGCGCCGAGGAATACGCCAGAGGCGAAAGACATAACTTTGTTAACTATCATATCGATAAGCAAGGGGCAGACCTTTGGGGCGACTATCTTACCGCCGCTTCGGTAGTACTTGACGAGAGAACCACAGTTGACGGCGAAGTATGGCCCAAGAACTTTAATCGTAACTATACGGGCTATAATACTTTAAGATCCGCCATGGTGGCTTCCCTCAATACCTGCGCCGTAAAGATAGTAATGCAGGTTGGATATGAATACTCATTGGAAACAATCAAGAGATTCGGAATCACCTCTCTTGTTGAAGAAGGAAGCGTAAACGACTATAACCCTGCTGCTCTGGCTCTTGGTGGAATGACCTACGGCGTTAGCACTCTGGAAATGGCCAGCGCATATACGGTATTCCCCAATAACGGAGTCCGCTACCCTCACTCCTCCTATACCAAGGTATTGGATAAGGACGGAAATGTTCTCCTGGAAAACAATCCTGTTCCGGAACAGGTTCTTGACCCCGGGGTGGCCTGGATAATGACGGATATGCTCAGGGATGTAGTAATGAAGAGTTCCTATGAAGCGGAAATCGAAGGAGTATATGTAGGCGGAAAGACCGGTACAGCTACAGGTGAAGGAGACGCCTACTGCGATATCTGGTTCGACGGATTCACTCAGAACTACACCGCCTCCCTCTGGATCGGCAACGATAAGATTATTCCCCTCACCGACTTCAGTGAAGCCGCAACAAAGTTCTGGGGCACTGTTATGAGACAGATTGACGGCTCCTACCTGGGAGAGCGCGCTGAGATGCC
>CAJOQI010000132.1 GCA_905236895.1 uncultured Peptostreptococcaceae bacterium
GCCCGGGATATGAGTCAATCTACCAAAGACCACCCCTTCTCTTTCGGGGAAGATAAAGAGGAAGTTTAGAATCATATTAAGGGTGCACATTAGAACATTTATGATGCTGGGGACTTTGATATTTCCGCTGGCTTGAAGGAAGCCGCTTCCCGTATATCTAAGGAGCATAAGGGGAACGCCGCACATGATAATGAAAAAATACTTTGATGATTTAAGACAGACCTCCGGTTCTCCTCCCAGCCATCCCGGGAGATGACCGCTTATTCCCATGCCTGTGGCCATGACCAAGAGGCTGAACAAAAGAGCGAAGATCAGGCCGTGCTTGATTACGTCCCTCGCTTCTTTGTTCTGTCCGGCGCCTATTCTATGGGCTACCTGAACGGTAAAGCCCGTTCCCATGGCCATGGTTACACCGTCCATAAGCCATATGGAGCTGGACACAAGACCAATTGAAGCGGAGTCGATAGCCCCCAGACGGCCAACCATGGCAGAGTCCGCATACTGCATAACTATTGATGAAATCTGGGCCAGGATTGCGGGAATGCTAAGCTGAGCGGTAAGCAAAATCTGCTCTCGCCTTGAGAGTTCCTCTCCTCCTCTTAATTTAACAAGAAGTGCATTCTCCATTAAAAGACTCCCAGATGTTCAAGCAATATCTTGACTCCGATTCCTATTAGGATTATGCCTCCAATTATTTCCGCACTCTTCTTATATCTTGCCCCGAAGGCATTTCCGATTCTTACTCCAATGAAGGAGAGAATAAAAGATACTATTCCGATTAAGGTTAAGGGTAAAGGCAGACTCACCTTAAGAACCGCAAAGCTTATTCCTATTGCCAGGGCGTCGATACTGGTTGCAATGGCCAAGGGAACCATGGCCATAAAACCAAAGTCGGAGTTTTGCTTTTCTTCCTTCCCCGATTCTCTAATCATGCTTAATCCTATTACCGCAAGAAGAATAAAGGCCACCCAGTGGTCATAATCCTCTATGGCATTCCTAAAGCTGGAGGTCAGGAGATATCCAATCAGAGGCATCAGAACCTGGAAGATACCAAAATAGACGCCGCAAATCACAGCGCCTTTATAGCTCATTTTCTTTAATGACAGGCCCTTGCAAATGGATACTGCAAAGGCGTCCATTGCAAGGCCTATGGCAATAAGGAAAATCTCCGCATAACTCATAGTGAAGTCTCTACTGCCTCCATCATTTCATCTATTTCTATGGTTTTCTTATGTCTTATGGGCTTTGTTTCCAAGTCCTTAAGGCCAGGAGGGATTGGAATCCCCGTCTTCTCGCTAAGCTTTTTAAGGACGGTGAACTCATCTACGGTTCCGCCCTCTTCTTCATCAAGGCCGATGGCATCAGCAATGCTGTTTGCAAACTTATATGGACTGGCCGTTGAGGCAATTAATGTAGGCGTCTCGTCACAGCTATTCCTCTTATAGTCCTCGTAAACCTTATAGGCAACTGCAGTATGAGTATCCATGAGATAACCATGGTTTCTATACATTCTTTTAACCGCATCAAGGGTTTCATCCTCTTCAGCATATCCGCTTAAGAAGCCGATTAAACCCTTCTTGATCTCGGGAGAAACCTCATACTTTCCTTCGTTAGCGAGAGCCTCCATAAGGTCCTTAACCTCCCGGCTATTTCCACCTGCCAGGTCGTGAAGGAGCCTCTCCAAATTGCTGGAAACCAAAATATCCATGGATGGGCTCATTGTGGTATAGAAATCTCTCTTGGAATCGTACACTCCGGTTTTTATGAAATCGTCCAATACCTTATTCTTATTGGATGCACAGATCAAGGTCCTGATGGGAAGTCCCATCTTCTTGGCATAATACGCTGCTAATATATTTCCGAAGTTTCCCGTGGGAACCGCAACATTAATTGGATTTCCCGCCTCTATTACACCCTTTGCTACCAGTCTTCCGTAGCCGTAGACATAATAGGCAACCTGAGGAACCAGCCTTCCGATATTTATGGAATTGGCGGAGGAAAGCTTAACTCCCTTATCCTTAAGACGAAAAGCCACGTCCCGGTCGGAGAAGATGGTCTTTACTCCCCTTTGAGCATCATCAAAATTACCTTTGATGCCGAAGACGTGGGTATTATCCCCCTCCTGGGTAATCATCTGCATCTTCTGGACGGCGCTAACTCCCTCTTCGGGATAGAAAACTATAATCTCCGTTCCCTCCACATCGGCAAAGCCTTGAAGAGCGGCCTTTCCCGTATCTCCCGAGGTTGCTGTGAGAATGCAAATCTTATCCTTCTCTCCCTGCTTCTTAACCGCCGTGGTCAAAAGATGGGGGAGAATTGAAAGCGCCATATCCTTAAAGGCGGATGTGGGTCCGTGATAGAGCTCAAGGAAAAATGCTCCGCCTGCGTTAACAACCGGAACGATTTCCTCAGCCTGGAATTTGCCGTCGTAGGCCTTCTCCACCGCATTATTTATCTCTTCTTCCGTAAAATCATCAAAAAATGCGCCTATTACCTTCTTGGCCACTTCCTGATAATTCATATATTCAAGCTCTTCGGTTGCCATTGGAAGAGTAGGTATCTCTGTTGGAACGAATAACCCCTTATCATCAGCCAAACCTTTGATAATTGCTGCTGCGGATTCAACTTCCGGGCTATTTCCCCTTGTGCTTCTGTATTTCATCTTTTCCTCTTTTTTTCAACAAATCTCTTTACAACAAGTACCCTAAAGTATATAATAAGTAGCGCAGTATTTCAATATGTCGCCATGGTCAAGTGGTCAAGACGCTAGCCTCTCACGCTGGAATCAGGGGTTCGACTCCCCTTGGCGATACCAATGAAAA
>CAJOQI010000133.1 GCA_905236895.1 uncultured Peptostreptococcaceae bacterium
CCATATTGCCCTTCATCTTAAGCACGTCGTTATCGAATTTTGTTCTAAATGGGGAGTTTTCGATATTGTGGATGGCTCTTTCAAAGCCTCTTTCCTCATTATAGACCACCATGCCCGCACGCCTGGTTCCCAGGTGGGAATGATAGTCCGTTCCGAAAAAGAGATCGAAGACACAGTCTTCCTTAAGTACCGAAGCAAAAAAGCCACCCATAAATATCCTCCGTGAATATGGTTTTAATATAGAAAACTACCCCTATATATTAGCAGATTTGAAAGTGGTTTACTACTTCAAATATTTAGACATATCAAGGCTTTTGTGATATATTATAGCGTATAGTAGAAATGATTCTTGAAAGGAGAATTAAAATGGGACTTAAGGAATTCTTCGCAAAGCTGAGAGGGAAGACCGACGAAGTGCTGGAAAAGACCGATATTGATGAAAAGATCAAGGGTAAGGTTGACAGCGTTCTGGAAAAGACGGACATCGACGATAAGATCAAGGAGAAGGCCGGTGTTCTTAAGGATAAAGCTGTAGAAGCCAAGGAGAAGGCTACTGACTTCATTGAAAAGAACGATATCGAAGAAAAGATAAAGGAAAAAGCAGCTGCCGTTAAGGGTAAGGCTGATGAACTCCTTGAAAAGACTGACCTGGACGAAAAGATCAAAGGCGCAGCTGAAGGACTTAAGGGCAAGGCTGAGGAAATCAAAGAGAAGGCCGAAGCCGTTGCCGGAAAGACTGAAGCAAAAGTCGAAGAAGTAGTTGAACAGGTAGAAGAAAAGATAGAAGAGTAAGGGATAGCTATTTCGGTTCGTTTCAATGTTTAGACGTAAATACACCTTCAGCAATAGGCGGAGGTTTACGGACAAATTCAAAAGGCGGGGTTATAGAAGAACCAAGCAAAGCCGTATTTTCGGTCGCAGCTCCACAAGAGGCTTTGACATCTTTAGGAATAGAGATGTCCAGGTCATTGTTGGTGCTGCCCTTTTATTTGTTGCGGTCATCTTCTTGTCCAATCGCTGGACCCCCGTAATAGAGCTGGAAGGTTCCCAAAGTGAAAGCGTAGAGTGGAAGGGAGAATGGAATGATCCGGGGGCCAAAGCCCAGGTAAGGGGCTCCACTCTTAAATTTATTAAATTCCCTATTTCCGTGAAGCAGGAGGGGGAGGTAAAGCCCGCTATATTGGGCACCTATAAGATCAAATATACCGCCGAGTACCGTGGAAAGACCACTGAAGTCATAAGAAACGTTGTGGTAAGGGATACGGTTCCGCCTGAAATCACATTGATCCACGACGAAAACTTCTTCGTTCAATCGGGAGAAATCTACGAAGAGGAAGGGTTTAAGGCGGTGGATAATCATGACGGCGATATTACCGATTCCGTAACCAGAGAAGAGGAGGGAACAAAGATTGTCTATACCGCTGTGGATTCTTCCGGAAATACCACCGTGGTGAAGAGGGATATTCCCTATGACGACAGAGTGCCGCCACTTATTTCCTTTGATGACGGGGAAACCATAACCATAGCCCAGGGCAAGAAATTCAACAATGTCTATGCTGCCTATGACGAGGTGGACGGTGACCTCACAAATAAGGTTAAAATAGAAGGGGAAGTGGATACCAAGAAAGTTGGTGAATACAAGCTTAAATATTCCGTATCCGATTCTCACGGCAATTATGCCGAAAGGGTGAAAACCGTAGTTGTGGAAGTGGCCTATCAGGGAGATGGCCAAATTATCTATCTCACCTTTGATGATGGACCTACCGCTTATACTGAGGAGATTTTGGATGCCCTGGGGGCTTACGGTGTGCAGGCCACATTCTTTGTTAACGGAACCCAGCCTGACTATTATTACAATATTGGAAGGGCATATAGCGACGGCCATTCCATTGGAGTTAGGACCTATTCCAATGACTATGCTCAGATCTATTCCGGAGAAGATCCATTCTGGGATGATTTTGTACTGATGGAAGACGTTATTTGGGAGCAGACGGGAATTACGACTCCTTTGATGAGATTCCCGGGAGGAAGCACCAATACCATAAGCGATAACTATTATCCGGGCCTTATGAATACCTTGAGAAGCCAGGCCAGTCAGATGGGATATATCTATTTTGACTGGAACGTGGATTCCGGAGACGGAGAGGGATTAGGCGCTGAGGATATCTATTGGAATATCGTAAACGGAGTGGAAAACAAGGAATATTCCGTTGTTCTCTGCCACGATTCCAATGAGAATACGGCAGAAGCCATAAGCATGGTAATCGAGTGGGCCATAGACAATGGATTTGCTTTTGAAGCCCTTACGGCATATAGCCCCACAGCCCATCATTAATCTATTCAATTTCAAGAATTCTTCATATTCTCCACATAAATATCAGTGCAAAAAAATGTATTATATTAGGGTAGATATGCTGTCTTTACGTGCTACAAAAACTAAAGCTGTTTGAGGAATAATGAAGAAAAGCGTAGTAGTTATATCATTCTTAATATTTTGTTCTCTGGTCCTTTCGGGATGCGAGCTGCCTTGGATGCCCAGGAAGAATGTGGAACTTAATCCTCAGGGAAAACCCGTGGCTACGGAAGCGGACGGGGCGGTAACCGACGGCAGTTCGGACGAGCTTATAATGCCTGAGGCTCCCAAGATTATTGAGTCTAAAGACATCCATTCAGCAAAAATAGAATTTGACGATTCTCAAGGCAACCACCATCTTATGTCCCTTACAAAGATGGATGGAACGGTTCAAGTTGTAATAGACGATTATATGAAGCACGAGGATTTTGAGGCACCTCTTTCGGTGATGAAGGATCTTCAAGGCATAATAGATAAATACGATATGGCCAGTAAAAACGGATATACATCTTCCACCAGCGGAGTACCCTCGGGATATGGCTATGAGCTTACGGTGGAATACGAATCGGGAGAGTATATTAAATCCTATGATAACGCATTTCCGGGCTTTACGGATGAAGAGGGTGATGCTCTTTATAACTTCCTGACAAATATGCCCAGAATCGAGTGGCCTTCCATTCAGATTTACTCTGCAGACCTTGAAGAGGATGGAAACTGGTCCATTAAATGCACTCAGTTCGAGACAGGAGGAAATGTATCACCTCAGCTTAGCTGGGAGCCGGTTGAGGGAGCAACCCAGTACGCGGTATTCATGTTCTGCCCAAGTCTGGCCAATGTGATGCATATGAGGGCTATGGGTATTGAGGACGTGGAAATCCCCACAGGCTACGCGGAGGAATATAAGGGAATGCTTCATAAGAAGGGAAGCAAATTCTTTGATGTTTATGTCTATGCCCTTAAGGATGCGCCGGATACCGTTCCGGGAGACTTCGGGGAAATAAATACATATATTTCGTCGATAGAAATCGAATTGGATACCTCCGGAGGCCAGAGAGGAAATATCCTTGCCAAGGGAGTGCTGAGAGGAAAGAGATCAGGCTACGAAAGATAAGAAAAGGACGATAGAGAAGGAAGTAGAAAATGGCTCCGAATAACGCTGTTAAAGAAGAAAGACCCTATGTGCCCTGGGAAATCATAGGGCCTTTTATGATTGACGCCTTTAAGGCGGTAGGCGTGCCGGAAGAGGACGCCAAAATTTGCGCCGACGTTTTGATGGAAAGCGATAGGAGGGGAATCGAAAGCCACGGTTGCAATCGATTCAAACCCATCTATATAGATCGAATAAACGCAGGTATCCAGAATCCCGTTACGGAATACGAGGTACTGAGGGAGACCCTGACCTCTCATGTGGTGGATGCCCACGACGGCATGGGGATGGTGGCATCGCATAGAATGATGAAAACTTTGATTGAAAAGGCCGGGTATTACGGTATGGCCATGGGAGCAATCAGAAACTCCACCCACTACGGAATTGCCGGCTATTGGACCACCATGGCAACAAAGGCCGGAATGATAGGAATTACGGGAACAAATGCCAGGCCCTCCATTGCCCCGACATTTGGAGTGGAGAATATGCTGGGCACCAATCCTCTTACCATAGGGTTGCCCACGGATGAGGAGTTTCCATTCTGCATAGATTGTGCCACATCGATTACCCAGAGAGGAAAGATTGAATACTATGCCAGAAACGGCAAAGACACACCGGAAGGCATGGTGATAGGAAGAGACGGCAAAGCCATGACCGATAGCGCTGAAATACTTAAGGCCCTCACCTCGGGAGATGCTGCTTTAGCCCCTCTTGGAGGAATAGGAGAGGAATTGGCAGGATATAAGGGATATGGATATGCCACGGTGGTTGAAATCCTTTCTGCGGCTCTGCAAAGCGGAAGCTATCTTAAAGCCTTAAGCGGCATTGGAGAAGACGGAAGCAAGCAGCCATACCATCTGGGTCATTTCTTTATGGTAATAGATCCCAATGCCTTTATGGGAAGAAAAGAGTTTAAGAAGATTGCGGGAGATATACTTAGGGAGCTTAGAGCTTCGGCGAAGGCTCCGGGAGAAGATAGAATCTATACCGCAGGAGAAAAGGAATATCTGGTTTGGCAGGAGCGAAAGGACAAGGGCGTTCCTGTTGGGGAGGCTGTTCAGAAGGAACTTATTGAAATTAGAGACAAATATGGATTGAATTACAGATTCCCATTTGAGTAAAGAAAAAAGAATAGGAGTATAAATCAAAACCCCCGCCTAAGTGCGGGAGTTTTGATGCGATGTTAATATTATTAAGAAAGAACGTTCAAAAGAAGTAATTTGCTTACCATTTACTTTTGACAATTATAGTATAGACCTTAATTGTGAAGAAAATGTAAAGGGTTCTTATATCTCTTGTGAGAGTTAAGGCTTTTAATTGGTGGTCCGTCGAGAAATTGGCGGCTTTTTGTATGGATAGAAAGGTGTTGACATATGCAATTCGGGAGATATAATTAACAGTAGTTAGTTTTGACTAATCAGCATTAGTCTGATATAACTTATTATTTGAGGCGAAAAAGGAGGGAAGAATGAATCTTCTTGAGGCTGAACCCAATAATACCTATGTGATTCAAGAAATAAAAACGGAAGACGAAGAAATGGACGCCTTTCTCTTTAGATTGGGATGCTATAGCGGGGAGCCCATTACTTTGATCTCCAAGAAAAAGAAGAATTGCATTGTGGCTATTAAGGATGGCAGATATAGTCTGGACAACCTTTTGGCAGAAGCTATTATCGTCTAACCATAGAATTTGTTTAGGAGGATTTATTTATGAGAATTGCCTTTGCCGGAAATCCAAACAGCGGCAAAACCACCATGTATAACGCTTTAACCGGCATGAGTGAAAAGGTGGGCAACTGGGCCGGCGTAACCGTTGGAGAGAAGGAGAGCCTTATTAAAGATGCTTTCACAAAGGGTGAGGAGGTTATGGCCGTGGATCTTCCCGGAGCCTATTCCATGTCGCCCTTTACACCGGAGGAGAGCATTACCAGCGAGTATGTAAGGGAGAAAAGACCCGATGCAATAATCAATATTGTGGATGCCACCAATTTAGGCAGAAGCCTCTTCTTCACCACCCAGCTCCTGGAATTGGGTGTGCCCGTTGTGGTCGCTCTCAATAAGAGCGATATAAACGAGAAAGAGAATACGGTAATTGACGTGGAGGCTCTTGAGAAGAAGCTGGGCTGTCCCGTTATTAAAACCGTTTCAACCAATAATAATGACCGAGGTCTGAAGGAAGTGGTTGAGAAGGCAATATCCCTAAAAGGGAAGGGTCAGCAGGCTCCATACCTACAGGCCGATATTGATTTGAAGGATAAAGCTCAGGTTGATAAGGAAGACAGAAAGAGATTTGCCTTTGTTAACGATATCGTAAAGGCCGTGGAAACAAGAGAGATTCTTTCCAGTGAAAGCACGGCGCAGGATAAATTGGATGGAGTTCTGATGAATCCTATCCTGGGCATTTTGATCTTCGCAGCTGTTATGTTCCTGGTATTCCATATCTCTCAGGCGGAGGGACCACTGGGAATAGGAAAAATATTCGAAGGGCTCTTTGCAGGATGGATAGAAACCTTCCAGGAATTCATAGGCACAAAGATGGAGAATGCATCTCCTGTTCTCTATGCTTTGATTGTTGACGGAATAATCGGTGGCGTTGGTGCCGTGGTAGGTTTTCTTCCTTTGGTAATGGTTATGTATTTCCTGATCGCCCTGCTGGAGGATTGCGGATATATGGCCAGAGTAAGCGCCGTTATGGATCCTATCTTTAAGAGGGTAGGTCTTTCCGGAAAATCCGTCATTCCCGTTATTATCGGCACAGGATGCGGAATCCCCGCAATTATGGCATGTAGAACTATTAGGGATGAAAGAGACAGAAGAGCCACCGCCATGCTGGCAACCTTTATTCCTTGTGGAGCAAAGATTCCGGTAATCGCCCTTTTCGCAGGAGCTTTCTTTAACGGAGCGGGATGGGTTAGCCTTTTAAGCTATTTTCTTGGAATCGTTTTGATATTCCTTGGAGCTCTTTTGATTAAGGCCGTAACAGGGTATAAGTACAGAAAGCCATTTTTCATTATGGAACTTCCCAAGTGGAAGGTGCCCAGCATCAAGAGAGCGTTCCTATCAATGCTAGAGCGGGCCAAAGCCTATATCGTAAAAGCGGCCACCATCATTCTGATTTGCAATACTGCGGTTCAGCTTATGCAGACCTTCGATTGGCATTTTCAAGTGGTGGAAGAGGGGATGGAAAACACATCTATTCTAGCATCAATCGCAACACCATTTGCTATCCTTCTTATTCCTTTGGGATTCGGGGTTTGGCAATTGGCAGCGGCAGCCATCACAGGCTTTATCGCTAAAGAGAATGTGGTAGGAACCCTGGCTGTAGCCTTTGCTCTCACAAGCTTTATCGATCCGGAAGAGCTGGAGATGACCGGAGGAGCCGGCACCATTGCGGCCACCATGGGACTTACTACGGTAACCGCTCTAGCTTATCTCTTTTTCAATCTCTATACACCGCCTTGTTTTGCGGCTATCGGAGCCATGAATTCGGAGATGAAGAGCAAAGGATGGCTGTGGGGAGCCATTGGTCTGCAGCTGGCAACGGGATATACAATCGCATTTCTTGTATATCAATTCGGAACCCTATTTACCGAGGGACATTTTGGTCAAGGATTTGTTCCGGGCCTTATAGCCATATTGGTTATGGCTTTTGTGACAGTTATGATTTCCAGAAAGATTCGCGCGGACTTTGATAGGAAGTATGCTCTCCATCAAGGAGTTGCAGCGACTAATTAATAAAGAAGTTGGGAGGGGTGGAAGATGAACGGATCCACAGCAATAGCTTTGCTCATACTTGCCATAATTCTTTTCTTGGCCATAAGATATATCGTAAAGGAGAAGAGGAAGGGAACCAGATGCATTGGCTGTCCCCAGGCCGGAAGTTGCCAGAAGAGGCAGAGCTATCATCATTGAAAATAATATGCTCAAGCATTATAATAGTCAGGTATAGAGATGTGTCTGACTATTTCTTTATGGATAGAAATTCGATGAGATATAGATAAGCGAGGGTGTAGCTAATGATATATAACGAATCGGTTGAGAATTATTTGGAAGCGATCCTTATTCTGACTGAAACAAAGCCTGTGGTTCGAAGCGTGGACATAGCCAAAGAACTGGGTTTCAGAAAGCCAAGCGTAAGCGTTGCGGTAAAGAATATGAAGGAGAAGGGCTATATCGAAGTGTCCGAAGAGGGATATATTACCCTGACCAAAACAGGGAAGAAGATTGCGAAGAGCATCTACGAAAGACATCTCTTCTTCAAGGAATGGCTTGTGAGTATCGGCGTTGACGAGGAAACCGCAAACGAGGACGCTTGCAATATGGAGCATGCCATCAGCGAAAAAACCTTTAAGGCAATCCAAAAGTTTTTGAAGAAATAAAGATGAATCGAGAATCAAGGCTTATAGGACAAAAAGCGTTGATAAAAACCGTCGTAGTGATTGATATTTCAATTGTTACGGCGGTTATATCTTTTTTGAAAGAAG